>CANPZA010000005.1 GCA_947588915.1 uncultured Clostridia bacterium | reverse complement strand
AATAATTACACAAATATATTAAAACACATAAATCCATAATTTTCAATAACTTTAGACATAAAATTCATCGCAATTTTCGACATTTTTATATAAAAATAGTGGCTTTTTGAATTTCACAAAAATACCACCTCGTAAAATTTACATAGCACCATTAATTCCACTTGCTACTATTTCTTTCATATTTTCAATCAAATCATCTATTTCTTTTGGTGTAACAATTAAATTATAATCACTTGGAACTAAAGCCTCTTTTATTTCTTCATAATTATCTTCTTCTTTTAACTTATTTAAATAGTCATTTGACTTTGCTTCATCTTGTAATTTTTTTATAAATAAATCCAAACAATCATTAACTAATACCGCTGTTTCTACAACAGTTGGAATTCCGTAATGCAATAACAGGTATACCAAGAGTTTTTTGACTAATTTCACTTCTTGTATTTCCTACACCTGCACCTGGAACTATTCCAGTATCTGAAAGTTGAATTGTACTACTAATTCTTTCAATACTACGAGATGCTAATGCATCTATTACAATTACAAGCTTAGGATTTATATTATCAACAATACCTTTTATAATCTCTACTGTTTCTATTCCAGTCGTTCCGAAGCACTCCAGGAGATATTGCACTAACCATTCTAGTACCTTCCTCTACATACTGTGGCAAATAATTAATAATATGTCTTGTAACTTCAATTTCATTTATTACTTTTGGACCTAAACTATCAGGTGTCACATATATATTTCCTAATCCTACAACTAATATTTCATCTTGATTTCCTATATGTTCATTAATTACTTTTTTTAATTCTTGTGTTAATAATTCTGATGCTTTATTTAACTCTTCTTCTTGTGCAATTTTTAATTTTTTAATATCTATTGTTATATAATTTCCTATTGGTTTTCCAATTGCTTTTTCGCCATTTTCATTTGTTATTTTAACTCTTTCAACTTTTAAATTCTCATCTATATCTTCTTTTTCAGTTTCAATTCCCTCAATTTCTTCTAGCTTATTCGCTTTTTGATATAAGTCTCTTCTTTCTGATGCTAAATCTGTTCTAAAATTATACATAGATAAAAACCTCTTTTCTTTTTTTATATTATTTACAATTTTTAAGTTTTTTATAACAAAAAAAAGGGATTTTAAGAACGTCCCTTAATCCCTTATATATTTTTTTAAAAATTTTCCTGTATAGCTTTTTGAATTTTTGCATATTTCTTCTGGTGTTCCGTATTGCTACTACTTCTCCTCCATTGTCTCCTCCTTCTGGTCCTAAGTCAATGATATAGTCACATGTTTTAATTAAGTCTAAATTGTGTTCAATTACAATTATTGTGTTTCCTGTGTCTACTAATCTTTGTAAAATGTCTACTAATTTATGGACATCTGCAATGTGAAGTCCTGTTGTTGGTTCATCTAAAATATATAATGTTTTTCCTGTTGCTCTTTTAGATAATTCTGTTGCAAGTTTTACTCTTTGTGCTTCTCCACCAGATAAAGTGGTTGATGGTTGTCCGTAGCTTTATATATCCGAAGTCCTACATCATATAGTGTTTGTATTTTTTGTTTTATTTTAGGTATTTTATCAAAAAATTTTAATGCTTCTTCTACTGTCATATCTAATACATCTGCTATTGTTTTTCCTTTATATTTTACTTCTAATGTTTCTCTGTTGTATCTTTTTCCTTTACATACCTCACATGGTACATATATATCTGGTAAAAAGTGCATTTCTATTTTGTGAACTCCATCACCTGAACAACTTTCACATCTTCCTCCTGCTACATTAAAGCTAAATCTTCCTTTTTGATATCCTCTCATTTTCGCTTCTTCTGTTGATGCAAAAATATCGCGTATAAAATCAAATACACCTGTATATGTTGCTGGATTAGAACGAGGTGTTCTTCCTATTGGTGATTGGTCTATATTTATGATTTTATCAATATTTTTTATTCCTTTTACTTCTTTACATTTTCCAGGTTTTTCGTTTGATCCATTTATTTCTTTAGCAATTGTTTTATATAATATTTCATTTACTAATGTTGATTTTCCGTGATCCAGATACTCCTGTTACACAATTAAATACCCCTAAAGGAAATGTTACATTTAAATTTTTTAAGTTGTTTTCTTTTGCTCCTATTACTTCAATTGTTTTTGTTTTATTATATTTCCTTCTCTTTTTTGGTACTGGTATTTTCTTTTTACCACTTAAGTATTGTCCTGTAATTGATTCTTTTACTTTTTTTATTTCCTCTGCTGTTCCGCTTTGCCATAATTTTGCCACCATGTACTCCGTGCTCCGTGGTCCTATATCTATTATTTGATCTGCTGCATACATAGTGTCTTCATCATGTTCTACTACTAATAATGTATTTCCTAAATCTCTTAGCTTTTTTAATGTTGCAAGTAGTTTATCATTATCTCTTTGATGAAGTCCAATACTTGGTTCATCTAAAATATATAATACTCCTGTTAGTCCAGAGCCAATTTGTGTAGCTAAACGTATTCTTTGTGCTTCTCCTCCTGATAAGCTTCCTGCATTTCTAGATAATGTTAAGTATTCTAATCCTACATCAATTAGAAATTGTAATCTTTGATCTATTTCCTTTAAAATTAGTTCTGATATCATTTTCTGTGTTTTATTTAATTTTAATTTTCCTAAATATTCTTTTATTTTATTAATTGGCATTTCAGTTAATTCATTAATATTTTTTGTTCCTACTTTAATTGATAATATTTCTGGTTTTAGTCTTGCTCCATTACAAGAATGACATGGTGAGTTACTCATATACATTTCATAAAAGTCTCTCATTCCTTGTGATTTTGTTTCACTATGACGTCTATCTAAAGTTGGAATTACTCCTTCAAATGGTGCTTTGAATTTTCTTATTCCTGCATATGATTCATATTCAAAGTCTATTTCTTCATTTCCTGTACCATAAAGAATTTTTTCCATGAACCATCTTGGTAAATCTTTTATTTTTTTGTTTTTGATATCTATACCATAATGTTTTCCTATACTTTCAAAATACATTTTAGCCATGGTGTCTCCCTTTTTCATAGTACTTGCACCAAATGCTTTTACTCCATCATATAATGTTTTGTTTTTGTCAGGAATTATTAAATCTTCATCTATTTTCATTAAATATCCTATTCCTGTACATTCTGGACAAGCTCCAAATGGGTTATTAAATGAAAACATTCTTGGTGTTAATTCTGGAAAACTAAATCCACATTTAGGACATGCATAATTACAGCTATATAATATTGGTTTTTGCCCTACAATATCTATTAATACCATATTTTCTGCATGTTTTAATGCAACCTCTACTGACTCTGTTAATCTACTTATAATATCTGGTTTAATAACTAATCTATCTACAACTAATTCTACTTCATGTTTCTTTTTTCTGTCGATTTGAATATCATCTTGACCAAGTTCATAATTTTGTCCATCTATTCTGACTCTTACAAATCCTTCTTTTTGGTATCCTTCTAATTGCTTTGTAAATTCTCCTTTTCTTCCTCTTACAACTGGTGCTAATACTTGTATTTTTGTTCCTTCTTTTAATTCCATTATATTATCAATAATTTGGTCTATACTTTGCTTTTCTATTTTTGTATGGCAGTTTGGACAATATGGTACGCCTATTCTTGCATATAATAGACGAATATAATCATAAATCTCAGTTACAGTTCCTACAGTTGAACGAGGATTTTTTGATGTTGTTTTTTGGTCTATTGATATTGCAGGAGATAAGCCATCTATTCTTTCTACATCTGGTTTTTCCATTAATCCTAAAAATTGTCTAGCATATGATGATAGACTTTCTACATATCTTCTTTGTCCTTCTGCATATAAAGTATCAAATGCCAGACTAGATTTTCCGGATCCGGAAAGTCCTGTTATAACAACTAATTTATCTCTTGGTATTTCTAAATCTATATTTTTTAAATTATGCTCTTTTGCCCCTTTAATTGTAATTTTATCGTTCATAATCCCCTCCTGTTTTAACTATCAAAAAACGAGTTCTCTAGTTATTTCCTTTTCTACGTTATTATACTATATTTCTTCGCTAAAAACAAGGGTTTGGTATTATTTTTCACGGATTACATTTATTTTTACCATCGCTTAACGTTTGCTAAACCTACTAATCATGGCTCAATTTTTTATTAATTCCAATAGTAGATAAAATAGATAATAGAAAAATAATAATGAATATTTTCTCTTGAATCCATATACTGATAAAAGCAAGAATAGAAAGTATGACCAACTCTGTAAAGCATAAAGACATTTGCCCTATAGTTGATAGAAGTGTTTCATCTTCTTTTGATTCTTTCATCATATTTTGTATAGAACTTTGCACTGAAGTTTCATATACTTTTTCGAAATTATCATTTAAAGTTTTATTTAAAGATACCACTATTTTGTTTTTTATTAGTAAAAATGTTGCTGTTATAAAGACTCTAATGGTTGACACAATATGATTAGATTTTCTAATATCTTTATCTGTAAATTTTCCTATTATAATAACTGTTATGATTTGAATAAACAGCGATAGCGTGATAACTTTTGTAAACAATACAAAATCTTGTAATACTAAATACAAATATAGTGGTAAAAAAATTCTTTCTATAATATGATTTGTTCTTAGTGCGTATACGATTTTATAATCACTCTTTTGTTTGATAATAAATTGAAGAGTATCTTTTAAAGCATTTTTATTCTTAAGTTCAGGTTTATAATCTACAAATGCAGTACATAAATAATCTAATAAAAAAGCCATCGTTATGATTGTCATTAATAAACTATGATTATTTTCTACACCCCAAGCAACTGTTATACTTGCCAATGCTTGTCCTAAAATTTTTGCTATTTTCCTATAACTGTTGTACCTTCCCCTATATGTTTTTTCAACATATTTACTAGATACTGCATCTTCGATTGGGTTGGATAGAGCTCCTGGTATACTCATAGTAAATATAAATACAAATAAATTATTATACGTTCCTTCTAATATCATATAAGTACCTAAGATTCTTAAAATATTTGCTATTAAAGCACAACTGGCAATTCCATATTTGGAAGATATTTTTAAAAATAATGGTGAGGATATCCCCATAATACCAAATCTTAATCCATATACTAATAATATCATATAAATTGGCATACCATTTTTATATAACATAACTACTCCAAAAATATCGATAAACGAATTAGCAAAATCAAAAAAGAACTTTGTTAGATATAAAAATTTGTATTCCTTCATTTGTAAATCTTCTCCTTTGTATTATCTACTATTAAGATATTCCCAATGGATATACTTAAAAAAGCTAACATTTTTAATATTTCATTTTTATCTTTTATTTTTGCAAATTTTTCTCCCATTTTTTCATTCGTCCTTTTTATTTTATTAAAGAGGATTTTCATCCTCTTTTACATGTTAAAATATTCCAATAATTTCTTCACTCTCATTAATATCAATATTTTCTGCTGCTGGTACTTTTGGAAGTCCTGGCATTGTCATTATTTTTCCTGCTAAAGCTACTACAAATCCTGCTCCTGTTTTTAATTCTAAGTTTCTAATTGTAATATTATAATCTTCCTTACATTCTAAATTTTTTGGATCATCTGAAAAAGAATATTGTGTTTTTGCAATACAGACTGGAAAATTATTATATCCTAATTTTTCTATTTTTTCTAAACTTTCTTTTGCTTCATTTGTATATTCTACACCTTTTGCACCATATATTTTTGTTGCTATTTTTTCTATTTTGGTTTGAATTGAGTCTTCTAATTCATATATATATTTGAATTTTTCTTCTTTTTTAGTTAAGTCCACCAATTTTTCTGCAATGTCTATAGCTCCTTCTCCTCCTTTTGCCCAACCTTCAACTAAACTTAGAGTTACTCCTTTTTCTTCTAATTTATCTTTTAAGAATTCTATTTCTTTGTCTGTGTCTTGTATATATCTATTTAAAGCAACTATTACATTTAGGCCAAATTTGTTTTTCAAATTATCTATATGTCGATATAAATTATCTATTCCTTTTTCAAGACCTTTTATATTTTCTTCTTGTATTTTATCTTTTTCAATTCCGCCATGATATTTAATTGCTTTTATTGTTGCAACTAATACTACTGCATCTGGTTTTATTCCTGCTTTTCTACATTTTATATCTAAGAATTTTTCTGCTCCTAAGTCTGCACCAAATCCTGCTTCTGTTATAACATAGTCTCCTAATTTTAAAGCTAATTTTGTAGCTATTATACTATTGCACCCATGTGCAATATTTGCAAATGGTCCTCCATGTATAATTGCTGGGGTATGTTCTAATGTTTGCACTAAATTTGGTTTTAGAGCATCTTTTAATAAAACTGTCATTGCACCTTGTGCATTTAATTGTTTTGCATATATTGGTTCATTATTTTTATTATATCCAATTAATATATTTCCTAGTCTTTGTCTTAAATCTTCAATATTTTCAGATAAGCATACTATTGCCATTATTTCAGATGCTACTGTTATATCAAACTTATCATTTCTTGGAACAATATTTTTTTCTCCAGATAATCCTGTTTCAACTTGTCTTAATTGTCTATCATTTAAGTCTAAACATCTTTTCCATACTACTTTTTCAAAACCTAATTCATTTCCAAAATATATATGATTATCAATTAGACTTGCAAGCAAATTATTTGCTGCAGTCATTGCATGTATATCTCCTGTAAAGTGTAAATTAATGTCTTCCATTGGTGCAACTTGTACTTTTCCACCACCTGTTGCTCCACCTTTAATTCCAAATACAGGACCTAAAGAAGGCTCTCTTAATGCAAGTATTGATTTTTGACCAATTTTTCTTAATCCATCTGCTACAGCAATTGAAATTGTAGTTTTTCCTTCTCCTAAGGGTGTTGGGCTGATTGCTGTTACTAGAACTAGTTTTCCATCTTTTTTATTTTTTAAATCCTCATAAACTTTATTAGAAATTTTTGCCTTATATTTACCATATTGTTCAATATTTTCTTCATCAATTCCTATTTCTTTTGCTACATCAACAATTCTGTCTAATTTTGTGCTTCTTGCTATTTCAATATCTGTCATTTTATACCTCCTTTTTGGGCTCTTTATGCAATAAGTCCCACTATTACTCCAATAATTGCTCCTACAAATACTTGTATTGGTGTATGTCCCAATACTTCAACTAATTTTTCTGATACTTGCATTCCTGTTAATCCTGGTGTTTCAATTAGTTTATTTAATAATGCTGCTTGTTTTCCTGCTGCTCTTCTAATTCCACATGCATCATACATTACAACAAATGCTAATATAAAAGAAACTGCGAATATTGGTGATGATACTCCTTCGTATTTTCCAATTAAAGTAGCTAAACCAACTACTACTGCTGAGTGAGAGCTTGGCATTCCACCTGCTCCCATGATTCTTTTAAAGTTAAATTTTTTAGTTGTGCATAAATCATATATTAATTTAAATAATTGTATACAAAACCATAATAAAAATGGAATATAAATATATTTGCTTTGCACAAATGCCATAAAATCATTTTTCATTTTTGTTTTCTCCCCTTCTATTTGCTTTATTCTTCTGTTTCAAAATTTTCTTCTTCTATTTTTCCATCTTTATCTATTAATATTGTTATTTTCTTCTCTGCTTCTTCTAATGTTTTATTACATTCTTTTGATATTTTAATTCCTTCTTCAAATTTTGTTACAGAATCTTCTAAACTTAATTCTCCTTTTTCCAATTCATCTACGATTTTTTCCAACTCATCCATTTGCTCTTCGAAGTTCTTTTTCATGTTTACCTCCTCGTATAATGAACATATAGTTCATTATATATTTTTTTATTTTATGATTGCTGATTTATTTCCATCACTAAATCTAATTTGTATTACATCATCTTTTTTTAATTGTATTTTACTTTTTATTATCTTGTCTTCTTTTTGTACTATTGTGTATCCTCTAGTTAAGGTTTTAAGTGGACTGTATGCATCAAGTTTTGAAATTAATTTAGTATATTTCATACTTTGTTTTTCATATTTAGATTGAATTAAATTTTGTAGTTTTTTTATTTGATTATCAATTAATATGTAATTTTCTTGTATTTTTCTTGTTGGCTCTTTAAATACATAACTAGATATTACCTTTTCATATCTTAATTTCATTATTTCAACTTTTTTTACTAAAGACATTCTTAATCTATTTTGATATAGTATAATTTTTTGTTTTAATTCATATATATCTGGAACTGCAAGTTCGGCAGCAGCAGATGGTGTTGGTGCCCTTAGGTCTGCTACAAAATCTGCTATTGTAAAGTCTGTTTCATGTCCGTACTGCTGATATTATTGGTATTTTTGAATTATATATACTATGTGCTACAATTTCTTCATTAAATGGCCATAGGTCTTCTAATGATCCTCCTCCTCTTGCGATTATAAGTACATCTGCTAATTCTTTTTCATTCATGATTTTAATTCCATTTGCAATTTTTTCTGCTGCACCTTCTCCTTGTACAGGTACTGGAAATAATTTTATTTTAACATTTGGATTTCTTCTTGTTGAAACATTGATTATATCTTTTATAACTGAACCTGTTTGAGATGTTAGAACGCCTATAATTTTTGGATAAATTGGTATTCTCTTTTTATGTTCTTCATCAAATAATCCTTGATTTTCTAATCTATTTTTTAGTTCTTGATATTTTGCATATAAGTCGCCTAATCCATCTTCTTCCATTGCTTTTACATAAATTTGATATACTCCATCTCTTTCGAAAACAGATATTCCACCCAAAACAAATACCTTCATTCCATCTTTTGGCATGAAGTTTAGTTTTTGAGCATAAGATTTAAACATGATACATTTAATAAGAGATTTCTCATCTTTTAAAGTAAAATACATATGTCCTGTATAATGATTTTTAAAATTTGAGATTTCTCCTTTTACTAGTATATTATTTAGATATTCATCATCTGCTATTTTGTTTTTTATATATTGGTTTAAGTCTGATACTGTTATTGCCATATCTGCATATTTCATGTTTGTTTTCCTCTTTTTATTCTTTTACTATACTTGCTAAAATTCCATTTACAAATTTTCTTGATGTCTCTTCTCCATATTTTTTTGCAAGTTCTACAGCCTCATTTATAGCCACTTTAAATGGTATGTTTTTGTATTTTATTTCATATATTGCAAGTTTTAAAATTGCTAAATCTATTTTTGAAATTCTGTCTATTTTCCAATCTTCTTTTAGATTTTCTTCTATTTTGGATATGATTTCTTTTTTATTTTTTTCAATGCCAAATATTGCATCTTTTATATACTCTTCAGCACTTTTATCATTTATATTATTTGATTGTATATATATTTGTATTGCTTCTTCTAAATTTTCTTGTTTTTGTATTTCTAAACTATATATTAATCTAAATGCTTGCTCTCTTATAGCTGTTCTGTTCATTTTATTCCCCTTTTATTTTTTATTAGATTTTATCAATAAATGATTTTAATTTTGTTTTTACTTCTTCTTTATTTTGTTGTATATAATTTCCAATAAATGCTCCTAATACAATTATCACAATTGCAAGTATTAAATCATGTAATCTAGTAATTAAGATTAATATTGCAATTACCACTCCTATAATTGCCCCTTTATAATTATTCCAAAATTCTTTAAGATTCATTTGTAATCACATTCCTTTCTTTCAAATTTTAAATTATTGTTCATCTCTTTTTGGGGCAACTTTTTTAATTGTTATATTTACTTCTTTTACTTCTAAATCAGTCGCAGATTTTACTTTTTCTTTTATTCTTGATTGTAAATTTGCTGATAGGTCTTTTATTATAGCTTCTTCATTAACTATTAAGTTTACATAGACTTTTACATTGTTTTCTTTATCTAATTCTATTCTAGTTGTTACATCTTCTGCACTTTGGAAGTTTAGAGCAACTGAGTTTACTAAATTTTCTATTGTTTCTTTTGAAATCATAAGTTTTCCACTTTCATTTTCTAGAAGTACTCCTTGTCTTTCCTTTATTTGCTCTCTAGATGATGAATCAAAGAATATACATTTTATTGATAATAAAATAAATACGACACTTACTCCAAGTATTACTTTGCTTGATGTATCACCTGTAATATTTTTTGTTATAATATCTCCTACTAGATCTATATCTAACCATCCAAATACTAATAAGCATAGGATGATTGATAATATTAAAATAAGATTTGAATAAATAATTAATGTGATTTTTTCTAAAATTTTCATTTCATTTCCTCCTACTATCTTTATTATATTTTTAATTATTTTCATCTTCTTGTTCTTCTTTTGCTGTATCTGTGTTTACTCCTTGTACATGTACATTGACTTCTTCAACAATTAAACCTGTCATGCTTTCTACTGCTTTTTTTACTCTATTTTGAATTTCATATGCTACATCTGGTATTCTTGAACCATATTCTACTATTATGTTTACATCTATTTTTGCTATATTTTCTTCAACCTCAACTTTAATTCCTTTTGCTAAATTTTTCTTTCCACTTAATACTTCTGATATTCCTCCTGCAAATCCTCCAGACATACCAGATACTCCTGGTACTTCTGATACTGCCACTCCTGCAATTACTGCTACAACATCATTTGATATTTTTATTCCTTCATTTTCTGTTTTTATTTCTCCTTCTATTTCTACTATTTCTTCTTCTTTCTTTTGATTTTCATCACTCATACTAAAACCTCCTATCAAAAATTGATATACTTAATATGTTACAAGTATATCAATTTTTTTTTGTTTTTACAACCATTTTTATAAAATTATATGAAAATTTCTAGTTTATTTTTCAATTATTTTAACTTCCATCCTCCTATGTCTTCATCATATCCTGCTTCTGTATCTATAACATTAGGCTTTAAAATAACCAATGGGCGGACAGCAGTGTTATCTGGTTTAAAATTTTCCGCTCCCACATTCACACTAATAGCCTTAGTCAAAGCATGATGACGAACTCCATAAGACAAGCTAATAAAGGAACATCCATATAGCATAAAACCCGTATCTATATTAATCGCTTGGTCAGCTACCCAAAAATGTCCAACATTTAATACTATATTCCCTCCACAATTTTTGTCTACGCCATATAAAGAATAATCATACATTGTATGTTTAAAATTTGTTTTCTTATCTTTACTTTTTCCTGGATAAGCTTTATCATCACTATTTAATGTTGCATAATATAATGGTGTTGTTGGATTTTCAGTACTTCCATACTTTGAGTCTACTGAACCATCACTATATTTCAGTTTTCCATCTGTACTATCAAAATATACTCCTGCCTTTTTATTTATATCATCCATTGTTATACTTCTTGCACCTGATCCTGTTATCTTTCTTGTTATTGGTACTTGATTTCCATTTTCATCTTCTTGTGTATCTTCTGGTCCTCCTATTGTATATATTGTCTCTATAGTAGTGTCTGCCCCATATCCATATCCGTATATTTTACTTATTTCATGTAATTCTTGCTCTGCATATAAATATCCTCTTATTCCTTGCATTATAAAATTTTTGTTTTCTCCTTCATCTTTTTCTACCACTTTATCTGATATTAATGTTATTTTATCTCCTTCTATATCAAATACTCTCCATCCTACTCCTTTTTCTGTTCCTGTATTTGGTTTTGCTGTGTATTTTTGGTCACTATTTCCATTCCCATGCCCTATTAATATCTCTTTTGCTTTTTCTTCTTCTGTCGCTTCTGTTTCTTTTGGTGATGTATATGTTAATTTAGTTTCTTCTACTGGTTTATTTCCTTCTAAATCTTCCTTTGTTGGTTCATATATCACATAATCTCCTAGCTCTATTTCTTTTTTTACTGGTTCTATTTTATTTGGTCCTTCTATTTTTCCTTCTTTATTTATTGTATATTTATTTCCATTTGGATATGTCACTCTATATCCTTCAGTATTTTTTCTTACTTTTATATCTTTATCATACTTTTGTAATTCTCCTTGTAATTTATCTATTGTTATTTCTTTTCCTTTGCTATCTAACTTTGATGCATTATATGCTAACCCTATTTGATCTTTTTCTGTTCCATTATTTTGTGCATCTCTTGCATCTATTGTTTTTGTTAATATTCCTTCATCACCTGTTAACATTGCAATTGTTACTGCAGATAATATCAAAAGTACTATTATTGTTATTACTAATGCTATTAATGTTATTCCCTTATTTTTCATCTATTTTCCCTTCCTTTTCATTTGTTATGTAATTCTTGCTCTACTTCTTTACATCACATTTTAACATAGAATTTTTTACTTTTCAATAATTATTTTAAATGTAACATAATTGTAATATTTGCATTAATATTCTTTTTATTCATAAAAAAAGAACAATAAATAATTCTCTAAAAATTTATTTATTATTCTTTACTCTTTAAATATTATATTTATTAATTATTATCTAAGCCATTTTATTCCTCTATCTCCAATTGTTAATTGCCATGGAGAACCAGTTATCTCTCCTTTCTTTTTATCTATTTCTACACTAGTTAATTTAGGACAATTATAGAAACATCTACTTCCTATTGTATTAACACTATTTGGGATTTTTATTTTTTCTAGTAAAGAACAATTAGTAAAACAAGCTTCTCCAATTGTTGTTACTCCATTTGGTACTTCAATATTTACAAACTTATTACTTGCTAATGAACTATTTCCTAATATGGTTAAATTACTAGACCATTTTATCTCTGTTAATCCACATCCGCAAAGTGCACTAGATTCAAGTTCTGTTACACTATCTGACATTTCTAATTTTTTAATCGCACTAGCATTATAAAAGGCATTCTCTCCTATTACACTAACACCATCAGGAATAGCAAATGTTTCAACACTTTTTCCTAAATATCTAATTATTTTATCTTTACCCTTATTATATAAAATTTTATTTTCATATAAATAATAATCATTATTTACATCTATTATTATATTTGCATCTGTCTTATATCCAAAACTTAATGGATCAATATTGCTAACACTAATACCTATATTAATAGTTTCAAGATTAGTAGTTCCATCAAATGCATTTTTTCCTATTGTTGTTATATCATTTATCAAATTTATTGTTTTTACATTTGTAAGTGATTTTGAGCTAAAAGCCTTTTCTTGAATTACTTTAACTTTTTTATCTAAGTTTACCGTTTCATTATTTTCAAGATAATAATATAGAATTTCTTTATTTTTACTATAGAGATTATTATTTTCTGTTAAATATGTTTCATTTACACTATCTACTTCTAATCGAGTTATATTCGTTAAAAAATTTTCTATATCTATACTATTTACACTTGCTGGAATTATTAGTTTCGTTACTTGAGGGAAATCAGTCGCAAATTTTCCACTTAATGTAGTTACTCCTTTAGGAATTGAGAATTCTGTCTGTGTTTTTGGTATAGTACTTGGCAATATATATATCATTTGAGTTCCATCTCCAGTTAACAATACTCCCCCTGCAAATTTGAAATTAGTATTTTCACTATTTATATCTATAACTTTTAGATTTTTACAATTTGAAAAAACATCTGTACCTATTTTTTGAACTGATTTACCTAGATGAATTTTTTTCAATGCTTCACAACTACTAAAAGCACCATCTCCAATTTCTGAAACTGAATCTCCCAAAATTACTTCTTGCAAATTAATACAACTTCGAAAAGCAAATGCCCCAATATATTTTATGCTTTCTGGAAAATTTACTTTATTTAATTTCGTACAATTATCAAAAAATCTATATCCTATTTTAGTAAATGTGTCTGGAAGTTTAGCCGTTTGTAAATTTGTACAATTACAAAATACTGCATCACCAATAGAAGTCCAATTACTATGAATTTCTACACTTTCTAAACTATTACAACCAGAAAAAGCATTTCCTTGCACTGTTGTTAATGTTTCTGGTAAATCTAACTTTGCTAATGCTGTACATGTAGAAAATGCAGAAGCTCCTATTTTAGTTACGCCCTTTACTTCTCCATTTACTTCTTTTGTTTGAAATACCACTTCTTCTATTGTTTTATTTCCTTGAAATGCATTTTGAGCTATTTCACTAACTGTATATGGTATTATTACTTTTCTTATTCCTTCTACTTTTGCAAATGAACCTTCTCCTATTACTCTTACTGTACTTGGTACTGTAAATGTTCCATCCTCACTCAATATACTTAAATTATCGTTATCTGATAATAGTACACCATTTTCTACTTTCACTATTTTGTTTAATCCTAACTCTTTTGCCCATGCTACTTCTTTTTCACTTCCTGAAAATAATATTTCTCCATTTAATACTTCTATTTTTTCTTGCATTTCTTTACTTATACTTGGCATTACTTCTTTTATTGTTCCATCTGCTACATATTCTACTGGTTCATAATATAACCAGAATTTATTTGCTGACAAAGTTGTTTCTTCAAATTCTCCTTGTGTCTCTGAAACTTTTGCTAATTTAAATCTTTCTAATTCTTCTTGTAATCTTGATAATTCTTCTTTAAATTTCGCTTCTTCTGCTTTTCCTAATATCCCATTATCTCCTGTTAAAGCCACAATTGTTATTGTTGCTAATATTAAAAGTATAATTATTGTTATTACCAATGCAATTAATGTTATTCCTTTGTTTCTTATATGTTTGTCCATTTTTCTCCCTCTTTCCTTCTTTTGATTATGTAATTTTTGCTCTACTTCTTTACATCACATTTTAACATAGAATTTTTTAGTTTTCAATAATTATTTTAAATGTAACATAATTGTAATATTTGCATTAAATTTCTTTTTATTCATTAAAAAAATAATAAATAATCTTTTATAAAATTATTTATTATTCCTTAAAAATATATTATATTATTCAAATATTTCAAATTCTTGTATATTATTCCCTCTTAAATAATCTTGTATAGGCATTTTTTTGCTATTTTCACCTTGTATCTCTAATATTTTTAATATTTCTCGCTTTGTTTTTATAAATAAACCATCTTTTTGATCTGACAATATAACTGTTCCATTTCTTAGGAAATCTAAATTTTCTGTAATTATTTCATCATCTTTAGCTACATCTACTTTCCAAAATTTTACTTTCTTGCCATTTAAAAATGTATATGCTCCCATAATTGGATTTAATCCTCTTACCAAATTTTTAATTTCAACTGCTGTTTTATTCCAATCAATTTTAGCTATATCTTTAGAAAGCATTGGAGCTAATGTAAAATCTTCCCCTTGTTTTTTACGTATAACCTTATTATTCTCAATTAATTTAAGAGTTTTTACTAATAATTTACCACCAATGTCTGATAACCTATTCCAAAGTTCTCCTGTTGTTTCATCATCTTGAATTTTTACTTCATCACTTAAAATCATATCTCCTGTATCCATACCTGCATCCATATACATTGTTGTTACACCTGTTGTTTTATCTCCATTAATGATTGCCCATTGTATTGGGGCAGCACCTCTATACTTAGGAAGGAGTGATGCATGAACATTAATACACCCTAATTTTGGTATATCTAATATTTCTTGTGGTAATATCTTCCCATATGCTACGACACAAATAACATCTGGATTTAGATTTCTTATTTCATTTATAAATTCCTCATTATTTCTTATTTTTTCAGGCTGATATATGCTTAATCCTTTTTCTTGGGCAAATATTTTTACTTCTGATGGAGTAAGTTTCATTCCCCTACCTTTAGGCTTATCTTGGTTTGTTACTACTCCTATAATATTATATCCAGCATCATATATTTGTTCTAAACTTTTCCTTGCAAAATCTGGTGTACCCATAAAAACAATATTTAACATTGCATTCTCCTTTACCTTTCTATCTTATCAAAACTAATTTTTTGTGGTTTTAAAATATTTACCCCGTGTAATTGATCTTGTGTGATAATTCCTGCTTGTAAAGCTAATTCTATATTTTTTTGCACATCTTCGTTGTCAATTTCTAAAATGTCTGCTATTTCATTAATGTTTTTCCCTATTTTTGTATATAATGCAACTATTCTAATACAAGAATCTTTTTTTATTTGCACTTGTCCATCTTTTTTACCTATCAATTCTTTTTCGAATTTGATTTGGCTTTCTATGTCTTCCATTTCAAGATCAGTTATTCCATATTTTTGTCTTATCTTATCAATTGGAGGTTTTTTATTTACTAGTATAATTTTTATTATTTTATCTCTTGTTTGTATATCTAAGAACCTATCTGATTTTCTATATAATTTATACTTTAAGAATTTTATTTCTTCAATTGATAATCCTGTTTTTGCTGAAATTACTTCTTCATAACTATTTCCCTTTTTCATTATATTTATAGCTTCTCTTATTTTACAAAATCTTGACAATGTATTTTCTACTTGTTTTAGAGATTCTTTTTCATCTTCCGATATTGACACTTTTTCCATTATTTCTATATTTCTTATCATTTTTAGTGCTTGTTCATATTCATCTATTCTAAAACACATTTTTGCATATCTTACTATATCTTTGTAATTGATAGGTATTTTTTCTAATGCTCTTCCTAAAAACTGTAACTCCATTTTTGATATTTTCTCTTTTTTATATATTACAAAACATGTTTCTACATATTGTCTTATTTTATCTTTTTTTACATCGGAAGGTATTTTATCAAATCTAACTTCAATTTCAATTTCTCTTTTTAATTTCAAAAATTTATGTTCTAATTCTTTTTTTCTTTCTATATCTTCATTCTTCTTTTTTATTGGTTCTTCTCCTTGAAGTATTATTTTACTAATTCTTTCTCTTTCTCTTCTAGCATTTGTATATCTTGTTATTTCGTATTGAGTTATTTTTCCTTCTGATAATAATTGAAATTTGTAATCTTCAATTATACTATCAGTTAACTTTTGTTTTGGAAATCTTTTTATCATTTCTTCATAAGTCATTGCACCGCTTTAACCCAATTAAAACTACTTGTTTTATTTTACTAGGTGATGTATTTCTCCATTCCAAAATATCTTCATCTGTTATATTGTTTTCTTTTTTTACATGTGTTATTAATTCTAAAGAAACATCATCTAATGCTTCAATAATCTCTGTATCTGATTTTCCATCTTTTAAATATTTTAAAATTTTATTTTCGTTATCTTCTTTTCTTTTTCTCCTATATTCATCAATTTCTTGTTGTGTTAGTCTTTTTTGTTTAATTAATATTTTTACTCCCTGTTGATATATTTCATTTGTTATATTCATCTTCTTCATTATTTGTCCTTTGCTATACCCTAATACTAAATTTGAAAATAATGAAGATAAATCTATTTTTATATTATTTGTACTTTCATCATTTGCCTTGTTTTTTACTCTTTCACGTTTTTTCTTTGTTTTCCCTTTATTTATTTCTTCTAGTGTAATCAAGCTTAATTCAAGACATTTTCTAATATAATTAGAAATTTGTGTATGTGAAAGTCCTATATCTGGCATCTTTCCTATTTGAGTATCTTTATATCCTTGTTTTTTATATTCCAATATTTTTTGTACTTTTTTATTTTTCTTTAACTTTTCTATTTCTTTTAATTTCTTTCCTTCATCTATTTCTTCTTGTGTTATTAAACCTAATTCAAGGCATTTTTTAATATAAATAGAAATCTGTGTCTGTGAAAGTCCTATATCTGGCATCTTTCCTATTTCAGCATCTTTATATCCTTGTTTTTTATATTCCAATATTTTTTGTACTTTTTCATTTTTCTTTAACTTTTCTATTTCTTTTGACTTTTTTCCTTCATCAATTTCTTCTTGTTTTATTAAACCTAATTCAAGGCATTCTCTAATATAAATAGAAATTTGTGCCCCTGAAAGTCTTATATCTGGCATCTTTCCTATTTCATCGTGTGTATATCCTTGTTTTTTATATTCCAATATTTTTTGTACTTTTTCATTTTTCTTTAACTCTTCTATTCTTTTTAATTCTAATACTTTTTTTCTTTCTGTATCTCCAGTTCTTTTTTTTAATCCCTCATCTATTTCTTCTTGTGTTATTAAACCTAATTCAAGGCATTTTCTAATATAATTAGAAATCTGTGTCTGTGAAAGTCCTATATCTGGCATCTTTCCTATTTCATTCTGTGTATATCCTTGTTTTTTATATTCCAATATTTTTTGTACTTTTTCATTTTTCTTTAACTTTTCTATTTCTTTTAATTTCTTTCCTTCATCTATTTCTTCTTTTGTTATTAAATCTAATTCAAGACATTTTCCAATATAAATAGAAATTTGTGTATGTGAAAATCCTATATCTGGCATCTTTCCTATTTGAGTATCTTTATATCCTTGTTTTTTATATTCCAATATTTTTTGTACTTTTTTTTTTTTCTTTAACTTTTCTATTTCTTTTAATTTCTTTCCTTCATCTATTTCTTCTTGTGTTATCAAACCTAATTCAAGGCATCTTCTAATATAATTAGAAATTTGTTGCTTTGAAAGTTCTACATCTGGCATTCTTTCTATTTCAACATTTGTATATCCTTGTCTTTTATACTCAAGTATTCTTTGTACTTTTTGATTATTATTTATTATTTCTTCTAGCTTTTCATTTTTCGATTTATTTTGATATGCCATTTATTTAAACATCCTTTCACATATTATAATTTATTCTCCTTTTTCAGGTTCTATATATTCTAAAGTACCAGGAATAATTTTATCCATAAAAACTTCTCCATTTAAATGATCAACTTCATGTGCTATTGCTTGTGCTAGTAATTCTTTTGCTATTACTTTCATTCTCTTTCCATTTCTATTTGTGTACTCTGCTGTTACTTCTTCTGGTCTTATAACTTTTGCAAATTGATTTGGAAAACTCAAACACCCTTCATCCATTTCTTTTTCACCTTTTGTTTTTATAATAACTGGATTAATCATTACAATTGGTCCTTTGTCATCATATAAGTCAATTACAATAACTTTTTTTAAAATCCCTACCTGAACAGCAGCTAATCCTACTCCATTATATTTATGCATTGTTTCAATCATATCATCTATTAATATTTGTAATTTATCATCAATTATTTCTACTTCTCTAGATTTCTTTCTTAAGATTTCATCATCTTCTAATCTTAAATTTCTAATTGCCATTTTTTCCTCCTTTAGGGATTTAGGGACGTTCCTTAAATCCCTCAAATCATATTGTTTGGGTTTACATCTATTGTTATTTTTGTTGATTTTAGGTTTTTATTGTATATTTCTTTTAAGGTATCATTTAATATTTCATTCGCCATATTATTCATATTGCCTTTTATTATAATTCTATATCGAATTTTATTTTGTATTTTATCAATTGGTGATGGCATAGGTTTATATATTTTAAAAGTTTCTTTGTCTAATTTATTTTCCAAACAGTTATAAAAATATGTGCTTACATCTTTTATTTCTTTTTCTGATAAGCTATTAAAATTCACTAATATTATATCGCAAAATGGTGGATATTTCAATTGTTTTCTAATTGAAATTTCTGTTTCATAGAATTTTTCGTAATTTTGTTCTTTTGAACATTGAATTGTAAAATTTTCTGGATTGTAACTTTGTATAATTACTTTTCCAGGCAAATTTTCTCTACCTGCTCTTCCGAGCTACTTGTGTCAAGATTTGAAATGTTCTTTCATTTGCTCTATAATCATCTATATTCAATGAACTATCTGCTGCAATGACTCCGAACTAGTGTCACATTTGGAAAATGATGTCCTTTTACTACCATTTGTGTACCAATTAATATATCAATATTTTCATTTTTAAATTTATCTAAGATTTTTTCATGAGAATTTTTTTTGCTTACAGTATCTATATCCATTCTAATTGTTGTAGCATTTGGAAATTGTTTTTTTATTTCTTGTTCTAATTTTTGAGTTCCAGTTCCAAAATATCTAATTTTATCACTATTACATTCTGGGCAAATCTTTACTAATTTTGTTTCATATCCACAATAATGACATTTTAATTTATTTTCATAACTGTGATATGTCATACTAATATTACAATTTTTGCATTTAACTGTATAACCACAATTTCTACACATAATAAATGTTGAATATCCTCTTCTATTTAAAAATAAAATTGTTTGTCTTTTCTGTTTTAAATTTTCTTCTATTGAAGTATATAAGTCATTACTTAACATTGATCGATTACCATTTGCAAGTTCTTCTTTTAAATCTACTATTTTTACTTCTGGTAATAATGATTTATTTGCTCTTTTTGTTAATTTTAAATATTCTATATTTTCTTTATCACTTATTGCATTATAATAAGTTTTTATATCTGGTGTTGCACTTCCAAGCAGTAGTGGACAATTATTTTGCTTTGCAATATATGTTGCTACTTCTTTTGTGTCATATCTAGGATTTGCTTCAGATTTGTAAGATGCATCATGTTCTTCATCTATAATTATAATTCCTAATTGATTTACTGGTGCAAATATTGCAGATCTAGCACCTATTATTATTTTTGCCTTTCCGCTTCCTTATTCTTTCCCATTCATCATGTCTTTCCCCTATTGATAGTTTACTGTGTAATACTGCAATTTTCTCTTTCCCAAATCTTGCAATAAATCTATTTAACATTTGTGGTGTTAAAGATATTTCTGGAACTAACATAATTGCAGTTTTATTATTTTCTAATACTTTTTGTATTAATTGTAAATAAATTTCTGTTTTCCCGAGACCCTGTTATACCATGTAATAAAAATGTTTTATATATATTTTTTTCAATATAATTTTCTATTTTTTTATATGCCTCATTTTGTTCTTCTGTTAAGGTTAATTTTTCTGTATGTTCTTCTTTTTTTATTGTTTCTATGTCTTTTAGATTTAGTGGATTTCTTTCAATTTTTTCTTCAATTACTTCTAAATATTTATTTTTTATTAAAGTATTTACAATTGCTCTTGAACAATTAGTAAACATTTCTATTTCTGGTATTGTTACTTTTTCATTTTGCTTTACGAAATTAATTACTTTTTTGTGTTTTTCAGATTTTATTTTTCCTATTTCTATATCAAATTCTATTTCTTCTACACTTTTTGCTAAATATATATAATTTATTTTTTTATCTTGAATTCTATTTTCCTTAACAGATGTTCTTGTTCCTGGTGTTAACATTAGTTTTATACAATCAGAGATATTAGAAAAATATCTCTTTGCCATCCATTTAGCAAGTTCTATTTGCTCATCTTTAATATTTTCTTCTAATTTAGCAATTTCTTTTATTTCATTTTGATAACTTGTTTTTTCTTTTAATCCAACAATAAAACCTTCTTCTAGTTTTTTTCCTCTTCCAAATGGTACTAACACTTTACTTCCAACAAAAATAAGCCCCTCTAAATTAATTGGGACATGATAATCAAAAGTTCTATTTAATTTTTTTGCTGTTCTATTGATTATTACTTCTGCTATCATTTTTTGCTCCTATATTTATTTGAATATTAATAAATGTGGTAGCTATCTTTTTTAACTACCACTGAATATATTTCTATTTGCTTATTCTTTTACTAATTTTTTAACCATAATTCGTATTCATTTTTTATTTTATTTGCTACTTCTTCAGGTGTCAAATTAGTAGTGTCTATTACTAAGTCATAGTTTGACATATCTTCTTTTCTTACTTTATATAAATTCCAATATCTTTCATTTTCAAGATTAAATCTTCTAATAATATCTTGTTTTTGTTCTTCTAGTGTATTAAATCTTTCAGTTTCTTTCCTATTTGGATCTGAAAACGCTCTTTTAGCTGCAACATCTATATCAACTTTTAAATATACTTTAAATGATTCTGGAACTGCATACCACCCCAATCTTGCATCTATAATAAAATTATCATGATTTTGTGCATACTCTGATGCACTTTTTTCAATTTGTAAATCGATTTCTGGGTGTTCAGCTAAATAAGCATTAAAGCTAGTAATACTTAACCCTTTTTCTTTAGCTAATTTTCTTGCATATTCACCATTTCTATAAATTCCAAAACTTAATTCTTCCATTAATATTTTTGATACTGTTCCTTTTCCACTAGCTAAATCTCCTGATAAAGCAATAATGTGTTTTTTCATAGTTGTTCTCCTTATTCTTCTATTATAGTTACTGTTCCTTCTGCTATTTCATTTGCTGCAAGTGTTACTGGTGATTCCTCTGTAGCATTTGTTTTAGCCTTATCTCCTCCTGATATCTGTCTTGCTCTTTTTGCTGTTGCAATTACCAATGCATATCTATTTTCTGCTTTAGTTAATAATTCTCCTACTGTTGGTTCTACTATCATTTAAAATCCTCCTTTATAATTGTTTATTTTCTTCTTGAGAAATAGTTTTGTCAATTCTTCCTCCTACAGTTTCTGGTTGAACTGCAGATAATATAATATGTCCTGAATCCATAATTAATACTGCTCTTGTTCTTCTACCATATGTTGCATCAACTGCTGTTTTATTATCTTTTGCTTCTTGCACCATCCTTTTAATTGGGGCAGATTCTGGGCTTACGATAGCAATAATTCTTCCTGCTGAGACAATATTTCCAAAACCTATATTTACTAATTGCATATGATCAACTCCCTTTCCTTTTATTCAACATTTTGTATTTGTTCTCGTATATTTTCTAATTCTGTTTTTATATTAATAACTTCATTTGTTATTTCTAAACAATTTGCCTTTGAACCTATTGTATTAGTTTCCCTGTTCATTTCTTGAATAATAAAATCTAATTTTTTTCCGTATAGCATCTCCGTGAATCTAATAATTTTTCAAATTGTGACATATGACTATTTAATCTTGTAATTTCTTCTTCTATGGAACATTTATCAGCATATATTACAACTTCTTGAGCTAATCTTGATTCATCTATTTCTTTGGTCTTTAGTATTTCTTTTATTCTTGCTTCTAATTTTACTACATATTCTTCAATAAGTCCAGTAGAAAGTGAAGATATTTTTTTAGTTTTTTCTTGTATATCTTTTATTCTATTTAATAAATCTTCTGCTATTTTATTCCCTTCGGTTTCTCTCATCTGTATTAAATTATTGGTTGCCTCATCTACTACTTTTAGAAGTTCATTTTTTACAGTTTCATCTTCTTGTTTACTTTTTATAGTCAATACATCTGGAAGTTTTGATATTTCTGTTACCTCTATATTTGATGAAATTCCTTCTTGCTTAGCAAGCTTTTTTAATTCATCAATATAAACTTTAGCCATTCCGTGTATTTATTTTTATATCTTTATCTTCTATATCACTACTATAAAATGTGACAAAAACATCAACCTTACCCCTTTTTATTTTAGTAGCAATTTGTTTTTTCACATCTTCTTCTAAATAGCTTAAACATCTTGGTATTTTAATAGAAATGTCTAAATATCTATGATTTACACTTTTAATCTCTATTTGATACTCTCTTACACCATATATTTCATTTGCCTTTCCAAAACCTGTCATACTTTTTATCATTTTTGTTACCTCTTTTATTTGTATTTTAATTTTTTGTTATTTTCTCATCATCTATTGTTTTTCTCATGATTTAATATTATTTCTTTTTCTAGCCTCTTTTTTTATTGGTTCATCTTTCTTAACTATTTCTGGTATATCACTTAAACTATGTAAATAATCTCTTGTTGCTTTGGTATATAATATTATTGCCTTTAGTACGTAATAGATAGAAAATACATAAGAAGATGTTAGTAAATAAAATCTAAAATCATATTTGAACAAGGTAATTATATGCATAATTGATAAGCTATGTAAAGATAATACTAAAAATTCTACTCCAGTTATTGCATTACTACCACTGTCTTTTTTATAGGCTTTTTCTATAAAAATTATTCCTATCAACAAGAATACACTTGCAAATACCTCTATATCATTTATTAATCTTTCTTCATTCATTACTGAATATGCTATATTCAAAATCATAAAATAAAATGTTATTATTACTGCTTTTAATACATTCCAAAACATTTTCTTTAACATCTCTTGTGATATTTCTTTTGGAATCTTATTTTCTTTACTCTTTTTATTTTTTGTTTTTACTTTTATATCTTTTTTATCTTGATTTTGTTTCTTTTCATTTTTTTTATTATTTTCTTCATTTTTTACTTTTTCTTTAACATCTTCTTTTTCTTGTTTTTTTGTTTTTGAACTTTCTTTACTATGTTTCGCACGTTTTGGTACTGATTGTTTACTATGTTTTGCACCTGTTGTTTTCTTTTTTTCTAAATTTTCATTATCATCCATTTTATTGATATTTCTCCTTACTAATTATTATTTTCAAGCTCATACATTATAATACTTAGCATATTTAGTGCTACTGTTTCAGTTCTTAAAATTCTATTCCCTAATGTTACTATTTTTGCACCATTTTCCTTTAGCATATCTATTTCAGTAGTATCTATTCCTCCTTCTGGTCCAATTAAAATTGCTATTTTAAGTTCATGTTTTTTTAGTTGTTTTAATTTTTGTAGCTCTAATTTTAATTTATTTTCTTTTTCTTCTTCATATGCTACTATTACTATATCATAATTTTCACATGCTTGACAAATATTTTTTATAGAACTTATATTATTTATTTTTGGAATTATACTTCTTCCACATTGTTTTGATGCAACTTCTGAAATATTTTGCCATCTTTGCATTTTTTTTATCTTGCTTTTTTCATCTAATTTAACAATACATCTTTTCATTTCTATTGGTGTAATATCATATACACCTAATTCGACAGATTTTTGTATAATTAATTCCATTTTGTCAAACTTGGGCAATCCTTGAAATATACTTATCTTTATATCAGATTCTATATTGCTTTGTATCTTATTTATTATTTCAAGTTGTATTTTTTCTTTTTCAATTTTATTTATTTTGCATAAATAATTAACAGATGTATCTTTATTACATATTGTCAAATTATCTCCCAATTTTTTTCTTAATACATTCTTTATATGATTAACATCTTTACCTTGTATTTCTATTATATTTTCTTTTATTTCTTTATCTGTTATAAAAAATTTTGGCATTTTATTCTCCATATGTTTTTATTTTTAATCTATAACATTATATCCTTTTTTTATTAATTTTTCAAGTATTTTGGAAAATAAAAGAACTCTACTTAGTATATTTAAAAGTAAAGTTCTTTTTTCCTTTTTTATTAATAATTTTCTGCTTTTATTTCAAAGTATGCTCTTGGATGATTACATACTGGACAAATCTCTGGAGCTTGTTTTCCAATTACAATATGACCACAATTTCTACATTTCCATATTTTATCTCCATCACGACTGAATACTAATCCTTCTTCTACATTTTCTAATAATTTTTTAAATCTTTCTTCATGTTCTTTTTCTATTTTTCCAACTTCTTCAAATAAATATGCAATATGGTCAAATCCTTCCTCTTTTGCTTCTTTTGCCATTCTGTCGTACATATCTGTCCATTCATAATTTTCCCCTTGTGCTGCTGCTTTTAGGTTTTCAGTTGTAGAAAGAATATCTCCTCCTTGTAATAATTTGAACCATATTTTTGCATGTTCTTTTTCATTATCTGCTGTTTCTAAAAATAACGCTGCTATTTGTTCATATCCTTCTTTTTTTGCTTTGCTTGCGAAATATGTATATTTATTTCTTGCTTGAGATTCTCCTGCAAATGCCTCCATTAAGTTTTTTTCTGTTTTGCTTCCTTTTAATTCCATTGTTTATGACCTCCTTTATTTTTATATTTATATAATAATACATTTTTCTAGTTTTTGCAATAGTTATAAATAACTTTAATTTTTTGTATTAATTTATTTTTAAATTTATTTAGTAGCATACTCCCATCACTTAAGAATGCATTTGTAAATTTGCTGATTTCAGACTTTAGATGTGCCTTGAAGATTAATACTATATGATATTTGTAATTTGATTTTATATGTGATAAAGTATTACTCAAAGATATCACTCGTTTCTGATATTTTGTTGGCTTGAACTATAACATTATATAACTAAGTTTGATATCTTTTTCTATAAGCTTTAAAACAGTACTCTCATAACGAGTTTTTTTTGTCTTGCTTTGTGCTCGACACATTAAAGCCAAGAAAAAAAGAGCCACCATAATGCTCTTTTTCTATAATTTTAGTACATTCCATCCATTCCAGCTGGCATCGCTACCGCATCATGGTTATGGCATTCTTTTTCTGGTGCATCTGTTACTATACTTTCTGTTGTAAGAACCATAGATGCTACAGATGCTGCATTTTGAAGTGCACTTCTCGTTACCTTCGTTGGATCTACAATTCCTGATTTTTTCATATCAACATATTCTTCTTTTGCCGCATCAAATCCTATTCCAACTTGAGATTGTTTTACTTTATCTACTATTACTGCTGGCTCTAATCCTGCATTTATAGCAATTTGTTTTACTGGTTCTTCCAATGCTTTTAGGACTATTTTTCCTCCTAACTCTTCTCCTTTATCTAGGCTATCAACTAGTTTTTTTACTTTTGGAATTACATTTATTAAAGCTGTTCCTCCTCCTGCCACAATTCCTTCTTCTACTGCTGCTTTTGTTGCAGATAAAGCATCTTCTATTCTTAATTTTTTATCTTTCATTTCTACTTCTGTTGCAGCACCTACTCCAATAACAGCAACTCCGCCTGCTAATTTTGCTAATCTTTCTTGTAATTGTTCTTTATCGTAGTCACTTTTTGTTTCTAGAATCTGTGCTTTTATTTGATTTACCCTTTCTTCTATTTGTTTCTTATCTCCTGAACCATCTACAATAATAGTATTTTCTTTTTGAACTTTTACTTGTTTTGCCTTTCCTAATTGTGAAATTTGAGTATCTTTTAATTCTAATCCTAAATCAGATGTAATAACCTCTGCTCCTGTTAAAATTGATATATCTTGAAGCATTGCTTTTCTTTTATCTCCAAAACCTGGTGCTTTAACAGCAACTACATTTAGTACACCTCTTAATTTATTTAATATTAATGTAGATAATGCCTCTCCT
>CANPZA010000004.1 GCA_947588915.1 uncultured Clostridia bacterium | reverse complement strand
GGCGCACCCTCTGCTTGTTGCTTAATTACATTCATAGTTCCTACCCAATAAAGCATATCAGTATTTTTCATATCTTCGGTCAAATTACTTTTAGCTTTCAAATCTTCAATAATTTGATTAACTCTTTTAGTTGCTGTTTCTTGTATTTCTTCTAAATGCTCCATTAGTTTATTTTCTATAAATAAAATTGTATATTCTGCTTTCTTATATTCCTTTAAATAGTTTAATCTCATTCTTCCATATTTATTCAAATGAATTTTCTTTTGTTTTGGTAATACTAAATTTGGAATATAATAATCTCCAAGTCTTATATATTCTATTCCTGTTTTTTCATCAATAAAGCTTTCTTTTAATTCCTTATTTTCCATAATTTTAAATCCTCCATTTTTCTATTATTTATAAATTTTTTATTATAAAATCAAAAAAAGATGAAGTTGTTATTATTTTTTACAATTCATCTTCTAAATATTTGAAAATTTATGATTTTTGTTAAATTGTTGCTAGGAGGAAACCCTTGTTATTACTACATTTTAATTTTTTGTCATAAGAGAATATGGTTGTTATCACTAATGCTATTAATGTAATACCTTTCATTCCTCTTTTTTTCGTTTGTTCCTCCATTAATATTCCTCTCTTTCATTTTCTGATTATGTAATTTTTGCTATACTTCTTTACATCACATTTTAACATAGACATTTTTTCTTTTCAATAATTATTTTAAATGTAACATAATTGTAATATTTACATTAATTTTCTTTTTATTCATTAAAAAAAGAATAATAAATAATTCTCTAAAAATTTATTTATTATTCTTTCTTTTCTATTTTTTTATTTACTTACATTCCTATTATTACTGGATATCCATCATTTTGTCCATTTATTTCCCATATTTTTTCTGTTAATCCTGTATTTAATAAATCTACAAACTCTTGTGTTTTCATAAATGTTGATGTTTTGCTTTCTCCTATTTTATTTTCTGCTGTATGGTATATACCCTCTAAATAATAATTATTTTGTATACTTGCTGTACTTAAATCATTTTTTCCTACTATTCCTCCTACATTTGTTACATTTTCTCCTTTTATTTCTATTTTTCCTATATTATAATTATTACTTATAGTTACACTTGTTATTGGACTTCCTAACCACCCTAGAATTCCTCCTATTTTAGTTTTTGAATTTCCTTCTTCTATTATTTTTCCTATATTATAACAATTTCTAATTATAGCATTGGCTTCATTTCCTATTACTCCACATATTCCTCCCAGAATACCTTCCCCTCCTGTTTGACTTATTTCTCCTGTATTATAGCATTTCTCTATAGTTCCAAATGAAATACCTGTAATTCCTCCTATGCGTAGTCCATCTCCTATTACTTTGCCTTTATTTATACAATTATTCACTGCAGATGATTGTCCCAAATCTCCAACTACTCCTCCTATCCTTTCATCTTCTCCTTTTATTACCCCTTCATTTGTACAATTAATTATTTGGGATGTATTATTATCATGACCTAAAACTCCTCCTACTCTTCCACCTTTTCCTGTTATCATTCCTTCATTTGTACATCTTTCTATTGAACTATTCGTACCTATCATTCCAACTACTCCTCCTGTCCACTTTCCTTCTCCTGTCACTTCTCCTTTATTTATACAATTAGTTATTGTGGATGAATTATTTGCAGTACCTATTATTCCTCCTGTTCTTTCACCTTTTCCCTTTACTACTACTCCTTCATTTCTACAGTTTTCTACTGATCCACTTGCAATCAATACTCCTACTACTCCTCCTGTTCCTGCGCCTCCTGAAACATATCCTTCTTTTATCACTAAATCTTTTATGTTCTTTGCTCTTCCAAAAACTCCTATATACTGCTCAGTTGTGTCTATATATATTCCTCTTATTATATGATTTTTTCCTTCAAATGTTCCTATAAATTCATGCTCTGAATCTTTTCCTATTGGCTCCCAACTTGTTCCTCTTGTTTGTACTCCTCCTTCTTGTCTTGCTCCTAAATCTATATGATTTTCTAAATATACTTTTGTATTTTCATCTATTGTTAATCCTGCTTTTTCATCTGTTGTTAGATCTCCATTTACAAACTCTTCAAAAAATTTTAACTCTTGTGGTGTATATATATGCCAATTCTTTTGACTATCTATTGTTGGCTTACTCTTTTTCCCATCCCATATACTTCTTCCTTCTGCTATTGTTCCATCTTCATATACTGTTATTGTTTGTCCATTTCTTGTTACATAATATGCATCATTTATCCCTTCTATTTCCTCTATCTGTTTTTCTCCACTTATTTGCTTTTCTATATCTTCTTTTAAGCTATTTTTTGTTTGTGTATAATCATCTATCGTTCTTTTTGAAAACATCAAACTTGCTTCTTCTTTTAAACTCTCTAAATCATTCTTTCCTTTTGCTTGTTCTGTTTTTGTTAATATTCCTTCATCACCTGTTAATGCTAATATTGTTACTCCTGCAAGTATCAAAAGTACAATTATTGTTATCACTAATGCTATTAATGTAATACCTCTTTCTTCCTTATCTTTTCTTTCCTTTTTCATTAATATTCCCCTCTTTCTACTATTTCTTTTGTTTTTTATGTAATTTTTGCTCTACTTCTTTACATCACATTTTAACATAGAATTTTTTTGTTTTCAATAGTTATTTAAAATGTAACATAATTGTAATATTTACTTTTAAGTTATACATTAAGTATAATTTTATTGATGAATATACCGTTAAATAGAAGTTATTTTTTACAAAATAACTTCTATTTCATAGGTATTTCTACTTCCATCTAATTTAATATGATTTTCTACTTCATTTCCATTTAAAATCACTTTACTTGTATTTTCTTCAAAAGTATTTTTTCCATTTGGATTTTTAATTATAATATTATAACAACTTTCTTTCCATTGATATTTAATTTTATACTCTGTCCAATTACTTGGAATACAAGGCTCAAATTTTAAATATCCTTCTTCAATTTTAAGTCCTAACAAGTTTTCTATCCCTGCTTTATAATACCAACTACTTGAACCTGTATACCATGTCCAGCCACCTCTTCCGACTTAAGTTTCCGCTTCCATAAATATCTGCTGGTATAATATATGGTTCTACTTTATATTTTTTACTTGCTTCCTTTGTTCTACTGTGTTCAATAGGATTAATCATCTTGTATAATTCAAATGCTTTATCTCCAAATCCCAGCATCGTTTCTGCTATAATTACCCATATCGCACTATGTGTATATTGTCCTCCATTTTCTCTTGTTCCTGGAATATATGCTTTTATATAACCTGGCTCTAACTTTCCTTTTTCAAAAGGCGGGTCAAGTAATTTTATAATTCCATTTTCTCTATCTATTAAATGATTTTCTAAACTCTCCATTGAAATATATTTTTTATCATTATCCCCTGCTTTTGAAATTATACTCCAACTTTGTGCTAGACTATCAATTCTACACTCATCATTCTCCATGCTACCTAAAACATTTCCATCATCCATAAATGCTCTTTTATACCATCTTCCATCCCATCCATTTGTATTTAAATTTCTTTTTAGATTATTTTTTATTTTTTCATATTTATTTGCCACTTCTTCTTGTCCTTTTTCCTTACAAATAATTATAAACTCATCTAATATTAAATATAAGAAAAATCCGAAGCCATACACTTTCTCCTCTACCTTTATTTCCAACAGTACTAAATCCATCATTCCAGTCTCCTGAACCTATTTTAGGAAGTCCATTTACTCCAAAATTCAAACTTTTTTCTATTGCTTTAATACAATGTTCATATATACTTCCCTCTACTTTAGATGGTAGATATCTTTCATATCTTTCATCTTGGTTCTCTTCTAAAGGTTTTCCTTCTATATATGGAGTTTTAATTTCCAAAATACTTTTATCTCCTGTACATTTTATATATTCTATTACCAAAAATACAAGCCATAATAAATCATCTGAAAATCTTGTCCTAATACCTCTTTGATTTTCCTCATGCCACCAGTGTTCTACATCTCCTTCTATAAATTGATGCATACTATGCTTTATAATTTGGTTTTTTAACATCTCTGGTTCTAAAAATTTTAATCCTATAGTATCTTGAAGTTGATCTCTAAATCCATATGCTCCTCCAGATTGATAATAACCTGTCCTTCCATATAATCTACTACTTATAATTTGATAAACTACCCATCCATTTAACAATATATTTGTTGATTCAACAGGAGTATATACTTGCAGTCTTCCTAAAAATTCTTTCCAAAAAACTTTAATTTTATTTAATTCTTCTTTACAATTATTTAACTTTTGATATTTATAAGCTATATTTTTACAATCAATTACATCTTCTTCTGCTCCTAAAATAATTGATATTTCTTTGCTTTCAAAACTTTCTAATTCTATCTCTATTTCAAATGCTATACATGGTCTTTTACCTAATGAATTTTGATTATTCAGTGATACTTTCTTTATCCCATCTGGATTAGAAATTCCTCCTTGCCCTAAAAAGAAATTTCTATCACCTGTAAATGATTTTATTTTTTGACTTGAAGATATATAAACTGTTGTTTTTTCCATTTCTTCTCTATATAAATTTTTTGCATAAATCAAATTATTATTCGAATCAAAACTTAAATCAATATATCCATCTGTTTTTGTCTCATCTTCACCAATTATTGGTTTAATATAATAATATAATTTTAATTTTTTTCTATTACTTGTTACATTTTTTAAATTTAATATTCCTATTTTACAACTATCAATTTTAGGCACAAAAAATTCTAATTCTTGCTCTATACCATTACTTTTATGAATATACTTACTATAGCCAAATCCATAAATAACATTATAATTTCTATCATCAGGCATTGGATTTAATCCTAATGACCATGATTTCTTACTTTCTTCATCTTTTAAATATATAATTTCTGATGGATTATCATAATTAGGGTCATTTTCCCAATTAGAAATTCTATTTAATCTACTATTTTTATACCATGTATATCCTCCCATATTTTCTGTTGTAATTGTTCCAAACTTTTCATTTGCCATAATATGACTCCATACAGTTGGAAGCGTATTTTCTTTGTTTATTCTTATTAGATACTCTTTGCCATCTTCTGAAAATCCTCCATATTCATTATAATATTTTAAATTTTCTATATCTGATAAAATATCTATATCATCATTAGTTTCTTCTTTAAATGTTGGATTTATTGTTTCCTCTCCTATATCCTTATATTTTTCTAAATAATTCTCCTCTAAATATTTAATATTATTTTTTAAGCCTCCTCTGTTACTATCTATCACAATTTCTGCTAAAAACTCAAGTAACTCTATATCTTTTTTATCTATTTCACTTTTAGAAATAGTAAATATTCCTCCCTTTTGATTCTTTAAATATCCCATTTGATTATTTAAAATAGCACCTTCAATTTCTTCTTTAACATAATTTTCATAACTATGTTTTTCCTCATCAATTATTACAATTTCAGTATCTATATTTTTAATTCTAAAAAATTCATGAGCTTTTAAAACTTCTTTTACAATATCTCCATCATTTATATTTCTTATTTTTGCTAAAATTATTGGTAAATCCCCAGATATTCCATATTTCCATAAATCACTTTGCTTATAATTATTTAAAATATTTATATTTTTCATTTTTTCAGATTTAATAGGATTATTAAAAATAATATATGATAACATTTTTTGATATATAGCAATATCTGAACCTTTCATCCTCAAATATCTACTTTCCGCTTCTAATCTTGCTTTACTTAATTCAAATTCTTTTGCAACATTTTGTGAAGTTTGATATTTTTCTATATTTTCTAATACCTTTTCTTCATCATTTTCTATACCTAATATAAAATCTAATTCTACCTTACTATTTGCTTTTACTTTTATTGTCCTTTTTAATGCCACAATCCCTTCAGTTACCAATCCTGTTTTTTTAGATAAAGGTATAGAATTTTTTACCATAATTGGTATTTTTAAATTTCCTCGTCCTATAAACTTTTCTTTATCTATTTCATATTCATAATCCCCAATTGTTTCACTATTTGTGGATAAACTAGCTCCCAAATAATATTTTTCTTTATTTATTTCTCTGTTTCTTCTTTCTATTATTATACTATTTGTTTTGCTGTCCCATCTATTTACTAAAAACAAATTGTTGAAAATAGGATGTGCATAATCTTGTTCTTTATTTGATAATACTGGCTCAAAATAAGAAGTTACTTCTAAAATTTCTTCCTCATTTCCTTGATTTTCAATTGTTATCCTTCTTAACTCTACTGGTTCTTGATTACTTATTGTTGTTTTAATCGTTGTTTTTATATTACCATTTGTAATTTCTATCTCATCTGTATCTGGCATAAAACTTATTTGATATTGTTTTTCCTTGTTAGTATTTAACGAATAATTTGAACTCCATATTTCTTTTGTTTTTATATTTTTAATTGTGAAAAATATTCCTTGTGAATAATCACTTCCAGGTTTGAATCTATTTATATAAATATCTTTATATTTACTAAATCCTTCTCCTTTTTGATTCATGGCTACTGTATAATCTTCACTAGATATAACATTTCCTGTGATTAATCTTTCATCTATTTTTTTGTAAGTTGTTTGTACATAACCTTCATAATCTTTATATTTTAATTTCTCAACTTTTTCTTTTTTCTCCTTTGTTATAATCGCAGTCTCTGGCATAGTCTCCTGTAAAAGAATAGTTATTGCCTCTATTTCTGGATTTTTTACAAATCTTTTTTGTAATATATTTTTATTAAATAAATTATTTATACTAAGTAATATTAACCCTTGATGATGTGCCATATAAGTTTTTACAACACTTGACATTTTTCCCTTTTCTACTCTTCCAGGTGTATAATCTATTGATTCGTAAAATCCAAATTTATCGTACATACCCTCTTTTTGTAATCTTTTTAAATTTTTAATCTCTTCTTTAGGTACTTCTCCAATTGCTAAAATCCCTGCATAACTTGCTACAACCATTTCATCTGCTAATCCTCTTTTTAATCCAAGCCATGGAATTCCAAATGCTTTATATTGATAATTTGATTTTAAGTCTTTTAAATTAAATGCTGTTTCTGATATTCCCCATGGTAATCCTAAATCTTTACTATACTCCATTTGTGATTTTATTAAAAATTTACAAGATTCATCTAATAGGCTTCCTTCATATTTTGGAATATTTATGTTAGGCATTAAATATTCAAATGCTGTTCCTGACCAAGAAATAAGCCCTTTGTACTTTCCTAGTGTTGTTAATGTTCTACTTAAATGATTCCAATGTCTTGAAGGTATATCTTTTTTAGCTATAGCTACAATACTTGCTTGCCTTGCCTCAGATGCTAGTAAATCATAATAAGAATCTGTTAATTTATTTTCTTCTATATTAAATCCTATAGAAAAAATTTGTTGTTCATAGTTGTAAAGAACGCTAAAATCTGTATTTTCAATTGTTTGATTTACACTATTTATTAACATATCTATTTCATTTATATCTACATCAAAATCTTTACTATCTTCTAAAAATGTTTTTACTACATATAAATATCCTACAAAATTTCCACTATCTACTGTTGACACATATCTAGGAAATAATGGTTCTTTTGTATGAATATTATACCAATTGTATAAATGCCCATTCCATTTTGGAAGACTATCTACTTCATTAATTATATTTTTTAAAATTTCAATTGCTTTTTCTAAATTGATAAATTTTAAATCATATCCTGAAATAACAGCAAGCATTGAAAGACCAATATTTGTTGAAGATGTCCTTGAAACTATTTTTTCTTTTCTATCTTCTTGGTAATTATCTGGAATAAGATAATTATTTTCTTTAGTTAAATAAGTCTCAAAAAAGTCCCATGTTCTTTTTCCTATATCTAGTACAAAGTCTTTTTCCTCTTTGTTTAATTTGCTTATTGCATTTTCTTTTTTAATATCTCTACTTATATACCAACATATGCTTGGAGCAAATATCCAAAGTATACCTAAAAGGATGCCAAATGGATTTAATCTTAATAATCCTAAGGAGATTGATATTATACCTGATAAAAAATTTACTGACATCTTATTATAATAAGATATTAAATCACTTTTGGATTGTTTTTCTGCTTCTTCTGAAGTCATCCACTCTAAAAGATGCTTATGTGATATAGTTTTCCTATATATTGTTTTTATTATTGATATCAATAAAATATATGCTTTATATGGAATTACCAATATAGTTATTACACTTCTCAAAAAAGAACCCTTTATTCCTGAAATCTTAGGTGTAAAGGTTTTTTGTTTTATTTCTCCCTCTTTTCTAAAAACTAATTTGTTTAATATTTCAAGCAAATATGGAAAAATTGTAACTAATAATAATATAGATACACCTAAATATATACTTTTTGATTCTATTATTCCGATTATATTACAATAAATAATTGCAATTAAAATACTTATTTCTAAAAGACTTCTTCTCAAATTATCTAATATTTTATATTTTGAAAGTAAATTAAGTGGTGAATTACTTTTAAGCCATTTTGTTATTTGCCAATCTCCTCTTGTCCAACGAGATAGTCTATTCATAAAGCTATTATATTTAGTTGGATATCCATCCATTAAAAATATATCTGATACTAACCCACATCTTAAATAACATCCCTCTAAAAGGTCATGACTTAATACTGTATTTTCCGGTATTTGGTTTTTTAATACTTTTTCATATGTTTCTAGGTCATAAATCCCTTTCCCTGTAAAAATACCTTCATTAAAATTATCTTGATATATATCTGACACAGCATTTGTATAACTATCTATTCCTCCTGCTCCTGCAAATATTTTTGTAAACAATGTTTTTAAGCTTATATCTAAATTTATTCCAACTCTTGGTTGCATTATTCCGTATCCATCTATTACTATATTTTTTTCTTTATCAATAACAGGTTCATTTAATATATGTGCCATACTTCCTATTAATTCAAAAGCAGAATTTAATATCAAGTCAGTATCTGCATCTAATGTTATAATATACTTTATTTTTTCTTTATTTTTACCTTCTAAAGTATTTACTCTAAACGGATTTTTAATTTCTCCTAATAAATATTTATTAAATTGGGTAAGCATTCCTCTTTTTCGTTCCCAACCTAAATAGCTCCCTTCTTTATCATTCCATATTCGTTTTCTATATATAAAATTAAATATTGGCATTTTATCTTGTTCTTGTTTATATTTAGAATTTAATATATCTACTAATCGTTTTCCTTCATCTATAACTTCTATATCTTCATCTTCTTCTCTTTTATTACTTTGGGTACAATCTCCAAGTAATGTAAAATATATATTATCAGATTTATTTGCTAAATAAAATACTTCTAGTTTTTTTAATAATTCTTTTACTTTATTTTTATTTCCCAAAACAGTTGGAATTACTACCATTGTTTTATGCTTTTTGTCTATTCCATTATAAAAATCTAATTTTGGTATTATTTTGGGCTTTACAATTTTACTTAAAATATATTGTATTATTTGAATTGCTATTTCTGTTGAAGGTATAAAAAATAAAATAAAACTCCATATATTTAATTTTATTATACTGCTTATCCCCAATGATATAAGTACACTTAAGAATATAATTCCTAATATATATACTTTTGTTTTATCTTTAGGTGCTACTGGTCTATCTGTTTTATATTGAATTTTATCATATAATTCATTTATCCCTTTATCTATCAAGTAATATCCTATATGTGATTTTTTACTTTCTCCTTTATTTTCTTTTGCTATTTCTAGTGCTTTTTTAGAAATATATATTTCTGATATTTTTGTTTTTTTAGATATTTCTTTTATTTTATTTCTATAATATTCCTTTGTTTTTTCATCCATTTTTTCATAAACATTACTTGGATCTTGTCTTAATATTTCTTCTACTCCATTTATTTTTTCAAATATTTCTAAGAAATTAATCCTCTGGATTTTTTTTATACTTGTTATACTGTTTCCCATTGATACTTTTTTTATTGCTATATCAAAATGTTCTTTTTTTATAACCTCTGCAACAGTTACTCCTGTCATTTCAACTGTTTCTTCTAGGACTTTTAGATAACTATATCCTTTTTTTCCATATCTTTTTAAAATATATGACATATTTTCTATAAATGGATATTTTATATTTTTCAAAGTATCTTTTTGTATCTTTTTTATACTGTTTTGTGTAAAATGTTGTTCTGATTTTGGCTTATTTTCTACTAATCTTTCTGCTATATTTTCTGCTCTGTATTTTTGAATTTGTGAATTATATATTTTTTCACTTATTTCTCTTATATTTTCTATTATTGCTATTTGAAGAAACATCCCAATATTCCATATTTCTTCCATGCTTAATGTTTTCTTTTTTTGATAACTTAATAAATAATCTTCTAGATTTTTTTTATCTATTTTATTGTCTGTATATGCTACAATTTCACAGGCTAATACATATATTCTTGCAAATCCTTTATATTGTCCATTTGCAATTCCTAAGAAGTTTGTATACTTTTTTAAACTTAATTCTTTTATTATTTGTTTTACTGTTTCTTCTATTATATAAAAATTATCTAATAACCATTCTCCTGCTGGATGTATATTAATTCCTAATTTTAAATGCTCGTTTAATAAATTATATACTTGTTTTATTGTTTTATAATTTTCTATCATTTGAGGTACTGGATATGTTTCTTTTTGACTTTTAGATGTTATATTATGATTAGATGCTATTTTTTCTAAATGATTTTCTAATTGATTTTTATCAAGTAATGTTCCATTTATTTTTAGTATTTTATTTGTTTTCAAAAAAATTCCACTCCTTGTCAATATCTTTTTAGATATTGTTTACAAAGAGTGGTAATTTTATGCATTTTTATTTTGAAGCTTTAAAGTTTATTATGTTATTAATTTCACAAAATTTTATTATAAATACTTATTTTTAAATTTAAAGAGACACTATTAGTGTCTCTCTAAGTATGTGTAGCCTTCATCTATAAGAATGCTACAAACTATCAGTCCCACAAATGATATCAGGTATAGGATTTTCCTGATTATCCATGGGATAATTAGGAAATTACCCGCGGCATCATATGTGGGAAGGAATGTTGTTGTTGTATAAAGGAATATAATAAAATTTATTAGTAAGATTCCTCCTACTATTCCTCCTACAACGTACCAAAAAGCTTTCCGTCCATTCCCTTTCTTTTTCATTTTACTCCCCTTTCTGGCCAAAAAATTTGGCCTTCAAATCTTACTACAGTTACTATACTTATATTATAGCACTTTTTATTGATTTTAGCAAAAAAGTCTTAAAATAAATTTAAGACTTTTACAATTCTTTCTCTTCGCTATCTATATTCTCTATATTTTTTGAAACTGTATTTTCCTTCATATTTAATTGTTCTAAAGCTTCTATAAATCTTTCTTTTGCTTGCTCATTATCATAATCTTCATAATAATTTAATCCCTCTTCTAAAGCTTTAGCCATATATTCATCATCTGAAAGGATAGATTCATAATTATTTGTATCTTGATTACTATATATAACTTTAGTAGGAACATCTTTACCTTCTTTATATTGCATTGACATACAATCTATAACTTTTCCATCATTATCTTCTACTCTATAGATTTTTAAAGTATCATCTATAACTCCATATTCTATACCATTATCGGCTAACTTTTGCTCTGTATTTTTTGGATAATCACCATGTGTATATATATTTCCTGTATTTTTATCATAATAAGCATAGTTTTCAGTATTATAAATAATTTTTATATCATTCGTTTTTAATGTTGTATCTCCTGTTTTTTCTTCATATTTTTCTATATAAATATTTTTTAAATAATGTAAAATATCCTCTTTATCTTGTAATTCATTTATTTCTTTTCTTACATCACTGATTGTAACATCTGATTTATATTTTTCTTTAAATTTTTGTTGTGGCGTTTTTTCTTTATCACTAATTTCTTGTTGGTTAGTAGTTTCCTCTTTAGGAGCACTAATAAGTTTAGTTCCAGCCAAAACTGTTGAAATTCCTAAAAGAGAAAGTAATCCTCCTATTTTAACCATTCTTGCCAATTTTTTATGTATTTTTCTTCTAACATTTCTTTTTTCTTTTTCACTTAAAGGTCTTCCTTTTTCTTCTTCTAATCTTTCTACTCCAGCCTTTAATAGTTTCTTTTCTCCTGGTATCGGTATAGTCTTTTTCATACTTTCTCCTCCGTATATTTCTAAATTTATCTTTATTATAGCATTTAATGTTTTAAAAAGCAAAATTTTTGATAAAATTTTAAAACTTTATCAAAAATTAATAATATCATACATTTGCTTTTTCGTAAAAATAATCAATAATTCCATTATAAATTCCCCATGCTAGCTTATCTTGATAGTTATCTTCTAATAATTGTTTTTCCTCTTCTGGATTTGATAAAAATCCACACTCTACAATAGAAATAGGTATCTCTACATGTTTCATTAAATAAACTGAATCTAATTTCATGGCAACCCTTTTATTGTCTTTTTGAACTGCATCATTTAAATTTGCTTGAATTTGTTTTGCTAATTCTATACTTGGTTCATCATTTTTTTTGTAAAAACATTGCCAACCCCAATATTGTGCTTGTGGAATTTTATTCAAATGAATACTAACAAATATATCAGCATGACTTTCATTTGCTATTTTTACTCTATTTTTTATATCAGAAACCTTTTTTTGTCTTAATGTTTTACTATCTAAACTGTAAATAGCATTTTCATCTGAACGTGTTAACATTACTGTACTTCCATTTGTTTCTAATAAGTTTTGTAATTTTAATGCTATTTTTAAATTTATTTGTGCTTCTGTTGTTCCGATTACTGCTTTCTGCTCCGCTCATCTGGTGAACCATGTCCTGCATCAATTATAATTGTCTTTCCTGATACTGGTGTTGCTGTTGCCTGCATGGTATTATTATTTTCTACTGTTTTATTATTTTTTGATATTTGAAATGAAAAAGAAAAAATACTAATTAGTATACATGCTACTATTATTGATATTCTTTTTATATAAACTAACATAATAAAAACTCCTAATATTAATATTTAATATAATTTATATTAGAAGTTTTATATTTTATTCCTTATTTTCTTCTATCCACAGCATAGCTACTTCCCATTACTGATTTTGCTGCATGTTTAACTTGTGCTCCTATTTCGCCAATTTCCAAGATGTTGTTAAATCTTCCTTCATCTGCTACTACTACACCAATTGATAAAGATGTTAATGGAAATTGTTCAATAATTCCTTTTCTATTTGCTACTTCTATATAGCCTTTTTCTATATCTTGTTCTGTAAAATATTTTTTTACATTATTATCAAAATGAGCTAATATATTTTGACATAATTTTTCACAACTATTACCAGGTACTAATGCTATAAAATCATCACCACCAATATGTCCTATGAAAGTATTATCCATCCCACTATCATGAATACATTTCATAATAGTTTCTGCTGTAAATTCTATAATTTGATCTCCTTTTAAAAATCCATATACATCATTATATGCTTTAAAATTATCTAGGTCTAAATATAGTACACAAAAAGCTTCTTTTTTTAGTATTCTTTTCTTTAGTTCTGCGTGAATTTGTACATTTCCAGGCAAACCTGTTAATGGACTAATTCTTCTATTTGTTGATAGTAATCTATTTAGATTTTTTACAGTATAATATAAATAGTGTTCATCTACAGGTTTCTTTATAAAATATTCTATTGATTCTTGCATAATTTTTAACCTGTGTTCTCTTTCTCCTTTGGATGATACAACAATAACAGGTGTTATACTGTTATCTTCATCCTTTCTTATCTTTCTGCATAAGTCTACTACATCACGGTCTATTGCATCTTCATTTATTACTATTAAGAAAGGAATATTTTTTAGTGCAATATCAATTTGTTCAGTCTTTACACTAGTAAACTTATATTCAGGATCATTTTTAAACAATTCCCTAAAAATAACTATAGATGCATCATCATCATCTATTATATATACATCTTGTACCATTTATTTTTCCTCCACTTATTTTTATTAATTATATACAAAACACTTTAATTATTTCAAGTCTTTCTTTTTATTTTGTAGCTTTTTTTTCCTTGTTTCAATTTTTTGATTTAATATTTGAGTAATCTCCTTTGTATTAATAGCAGGGAATGCTTTTTTCAAACGATATACATTTTTATATAAACGTAAAATTGCTTTGTTTCTCTTCTTTTTCAAACTTTCTACCATCTTTTGTACACTCTCTGCATTTATATATTTTGGTTCTTTTTCTTTTCTTAGTTTTCTTATTTCTTTTAATTTTTCTTTTATTTCTTTATTTATGTTTTCTATTTTTTCAAGTGTTGCATTTATATTTTTTACATTAATAATCGTTGTAATCATATCTACTAAGAAAATTACAGATAAAATTACTAATACATAATTTAATATATTGCTATCTATCTTTAAAATTAGTGATTGTATAAATGGGTGTATATACTTTATAAATAGAACTCCTAATATTCCCCAATAAATTGAATTAGTTAAACATATGCGTCCTTGAAAATTAAATCTATGGTTAGAATAGTCCCAGTATTTTGTATGAAATATTTTTTCTAGTAATACTCCAACTATATATTCCCATGCTGTTAATATTATTAATGACATTAAAAAAAGAAGTATAGGCATATTTTCAAATCTTTGTAATAATAATAGCATAATAATTGAACCTATACCATATATAGGACAAAACGGGCCTCGTAAAAAGCCCGTGTTTATTAGTTTTTTTTCGCAAATTGATCTAAATATTGATTCCATTACCCATCCTAAAAATGAGTAAAGAATAAAATAAATCACTATATTATATAAATTAATGTGCATTTTCTCTCCTTATATTACATATTAACTGATACCTTAGCTGTTTGTGTCTCACCACTTTCATTATATACAGTTACTTCTAGTCTATTATTTCCTTGTTGAAGTGGATAAGAATATTCAAATTCTTTTCTTTCTTCTAATGGCAAATTTTTCTCCAAATCTAAATAATATTTTTCGGTTTCATTTATAATTAATTCAATTCTTTTTATACCTTGTTCATCTGATGCTTTTATTATAAAATTACTTGATCCATCTGTTGTTACTTCTACTTGTGGTTTTGTTACTCCATTTACTTCTTGTTCTATTGTTTCTGTTAGGTTATTTTCATCTACTACAATAACTGTTAATACATGTAAGCCCATAGGGATATCTACTAGTTCTTCAATTTCATTACTATTAATATCTACTCTTGCTTCTTCTTCTTCATCCCATCTATAAGTCATATAAGTAAGCATACTTTCACCATTTGCTTTTATTTTTAGTTTATTGCCTTCTGGTTCTATATTTATATTAATTTTTTTGTCTATAATATATACTCTTCTATATTCTATTTCTTGTCCATTAATGTCAGAAGCATAGACAGTTAGTGAATTTGTGCCTTCTGGCATTTCTATTGTTGTTTTAACTTCTTTTTGTCCTTCACAAGGTACATCAATTTGTTCTTCTTCATTCCAACGATAATTTACTTTTGATAATTGTTTGCTATGTGTTATTTTAAGTGATATCTCTGTTTCTCCAGTTTGTTCAACATAAATAACTGGTTTTGTTTTGTTATCTCCTTCTGATATTTCCTTATACATAGAATAAGATCCTGAACCAACCATAAATATTCCAAATATCAAAATCGCAATTGAAAAAAACTTTACTATTTTTCCTATCTCTAATGGTTCATTACTCTTCATTTTTTTATTTTTGAATTTTTCTTTTGGAGTATTATTTACACTTAATATTTGATTCAATCTTTACACCTCATCTAACTAATTTATTTATATATATTTTATCCATTGTTGCTGATTTGATTATAACATATTGGATTTTTATTGTAAATAATTTTATTGTTAAAATATAGGAAATATATAAAAAACATGACCATCACTAAAAGAAACCAAAAATTGATATAAAATATATCTATTTTTGATTTGTTTTAGTATTTTATAAATTATTATTTTTTTACTTTTCTAGCTACAACAACAAACCTTCCATTTTCTTGCCCATATTCACATGTTGAAAGAGTTAATAACTGATCTCCATATTCTGCTGTTTTTGCTGTATCATATATACTTACTTTTTTACTGTTTTGAACATAATCGTTAAATTCTTCTTCATTTTTTGCATTTACGAAATAATAATATCTAAATACATTTTTTTCACTCTTATAGTATACTCTTGAGTAAAAAACAGATATAATTTCAAATTCATCATCCTTTGTTGTTGTAAATTTGATTATAGGATGCTCCTTATAAAATTCTTTATCTGCATATTTTATCAAATCTTCAAACATCAATCCTTGTTTGTTTCTATGTCCATATATTAATAGATTACTACTTGGAATAGAAAAATCATAGGATTTATCTAAAAATAGGCTACCTGTAGTTGCTTCTTCCTTTTTGTAATTATGATTTAAATAGTAATCATTGTCTGTTCCTTGTAATACAGGATAGTTTATATTAGTTCCTTCTATCTCTATCCATGCTACTATATCTTCATTTATTTTTTTTAATTGTTCTAACTGTAAAACCCTTTCTGTTTTAGTATCTGTAATTTGTGTTGTGTCTATTTTTACATCAGATAAAATATTTTGATTATCTTTTACATTTTTGAAGTTACTATATAAATTATATCCTATATAGGCAATGCTACAAAGAAAAATACTTATTAATAAAAATAATAATATTTTCCTATCTTTTTTATTTTTTCTGCTTTTTCCGTGTTTTGCAATATGTTTCATAGTTTAACCTCACTAATTATTTAATAGAAATCAAATATTTATAGCTAAAAATATTCCCATAAAGCATTATTTTGTGCCTACTTTATGGGAATGATTTTTTATATCTATTTTCTATTTGTTTTTTTGATAATTACTATTCCTGCAAATGATAATACTGCAATTACTGTTATAACATTTAATATATTAGATATTTCTCCTGTTTTTGGTGTATTATCTAATACATCTTTTGTTACTGCAACATTTATTGTTTTTGTAGCACTTCCATATGAAAAACTTAATTTGTTTGTTCCTGTAGATATTGCTGAAATTTCATTTTTGTCTTTATTAAATTCTATAATTCCTTCATTTTCTGTCTCTATTGATATTTTATTTACTAATTCATGTCCTCCAAGATATGCTTTTACAGAAATTGGTGTTTTTTCTCCTACTACCATATTAAGAGTATCACCTGTAAATTCTTTGTCATCTATTATAATAACAAATGTAATATCTTTGTATTCTCCAACTATTTGTTTTCCATCAATAGTAGTAAATGTTTCACCTGTTGCTGTAGCTAATTTTCCAGCATTTGAATCAACTTGTACATTTCCTGTTGCACCAGTTTGCACATAAACACCTGCTTTATCTCCTGATGCTTTAAGTTTTGCATTTTCTGTTACTATAATATTTGAATCTCCTGAGACATTTATTACAGAATCAGCGTTTCCTGTTGTTTCAAGAACTCCTCCTGTTACTGTAACTGAACCTGAATCTGTTTTTATAACATTTCCAGTTCCTTGAGTTTTCAAAGTTCCATTTGTAATTTCAACATTACCTTCATAGTTTCTAATTAAATCAAATTGACTTTCTAAAGTTCCACCATTTACTGTTATTTTTGCATTAGCTGCACCTGGCATATTTCCTATAGCTGATGATGTTGATTGAGGTTTTACAATTTGTGCATTTCCACCTATTGTTAAATCTAAAAAGTTTTCAATTAGATAATGAGCATTTACATCTCCTGGAGAATATCTGTATGTATTAGTAATTTTTCCTCCTGTTACATTTAATGTTCCTTCATTTCTAATTACAGCATTGCATAAAGAAGTAGTATATTCTCCTCCTTGAATATTTAATGTACCACTATTTCCTATAACAGCATTTGTTGAGCTTGCTTTTTGAGAAATTGTACCATTTCCTTTTATTGTTAATGTAGAACCCTTCTCAATATAAATTGTTGAAAGCCCTTCAGAATAGTTATTTATGTTGAAGTTATTTAAGTCAAGAGTTTCTGTTTTATTACCTTTTATTTCTATATCTTTTGTGTCACTACCTGTAAGGTTTTTAAGCAATTTATAACTTCCATCACTTTCTTTCCTCATGAAATTATCATTTACTAAATCATCTAAACTAGCTGCATTAACAGTAGTTGATATAAGTAAAGTTAAAGCAAATAGAATTAATGCTAATGTAATTTTTGTTGATTTCTTCATAAAATCCTCCTTTGTTAAAATAGTAAATTTAAAGATTAAAAATGTCTTCAAATTTCATCATAATTATATATAAAAAAATTTTTTTAGTCAACACTTTTCATAAAATATTTTGTTGTAAAAATATGGAAAATAATAAGATTTAAAGCTTTTTTAGAAAAAAATAAAACCATTTAAAATGGTTCTATTTTAATTTTCTATTTGATTAATTTTGTGTGTATGGTAGGATTGCAATATGTCTTGCTCTTTTTACAGCTATAGTTATGTCTCTTTGATGTTTACTACAAGCACCTGTTGTTCTTCTTGGTAGAATTTTTCCTTTATCATTAACGAATTTTCTTAATTGTTCTGGATTTTTATAATCTAATTCAAAGTTTTTATCACTACATAATACACATACTTTTTTTCTTTGTTTTCTGAATCTTGGATTATAATCCTCATCATAATTTTTATTGTTTTTCTTATTTTGTTTTTTATCTGCCATTTCTTTATTCCCCCCTATCTTTTAATAAACTAGAATGGTAGGTCATCATTAGAAGATGATACTTCAAAATCTGTTCCCATATTTCCAGGTGCAGTATTTCCAAATGTATTTTCAAAGTCTGATGCACTTGCTTCTCCATCTCTTTTACTGTCTGCAAAATATGCTTCTTCTGCAACTACTTCTGTTACATAATGTTTTGTTCCTTGATCATCATCCCAAGTTCTAGTTTGTATTCTTCCTATAATTCCTACTTGTTGACCTTTCTTAAAGTATTTACTACAAAATTCTCCTAATTTACTCCATGCTACTATATTTATGAAATCTGCTTGTCTTTCTTCTCCTTGTCTTACAAATCTTCTATTTACTGCTAAACTAAAAGATGCTACTAATGTATTATTTGTTTGAGTATATCTTACTTCAGGATCTCTTGTTAATCTTCCCATTAATATTACTTTGTTCATTTATTATCACCTTTCTTTACTTTTAATAAAGGCCCCTTCTTTATTTAATTTTTTATTTTTTTACTACGATAAATTTAATTATATCGTCTGTGATTCTATATACTCTTTCTAGTTCAGCAATAGAATCTGGTTTTGCTTCAAAGTTGAATAATATATATGTACCTTCAAGAAATTTTTTAATTTCATATGCTAATTTCTTTTTGCCCATATTTTCTACAGTTTCAACTTTACCATTTTCATTAATTAATCCTGTAAATTTCTCTTCTAAGGCTTTTAGCCCTTCTTCATCTACATTAGGATTAACAATGATAATACTTTCGTATTTATTCATTATTTTCACCTCCCTTTGGATTTATAACCTACTTTTTAAAGTAAGTAGAGATTCAAAATTTTCTTTCGAACAGAGCTATTTTATCATATTTTTTCCAGTTTTGCAAGTACTTTTTCATTTTTTTCTATGGTCAAAATTTAAGATACTAAAACCAAATAAGCAAATTAGTAATAAACAGAAATTATTTATTATTCTTTTTTAATTAAATTTAAAAGTGAATAAAGAGAAAAATTAATGCAAATATTACAATTATATTACATTTAAAATAAATATTGAAAAAGAAAAATGTCTATGTTAAAATGTGATGTAAAGATGTAATAATTAGATTACATAACAAAAGAAATACTAAAAAGAAGGGGAAAAATGGTGGAAAAACAAGCAAACAGAAAAGAAGGAAAAGGTATTACATTAATAGCACTTGTCATTACAATCATAGTACTTTTAATATTAGCAGGAGTAGCTATAGCAATTTTGACTGAGGATAATGGATTACTAAATCAAATCGAAAGAGCAACAGAAGAGACAGAAAAAGCAGAAATAATAGAAAGAGCAAAGACAGATATATTAGATTTACAAGCAGAAAATATAAGCGAAGATATTACAATAGGACAATTAAAAGAAGTATTAAATAAATATTTTGAAGGAGTTCCAGAAAAAGATAAATTACCAAAAAAATTAAAGTCAAAGTCAGAATATGGAGGATATGAAATAGAAATATTAGATATATATAATGGAACTTTAACAGATATAACAGCATCAGAAGTAAATGCATTAATAGGTCAAACAGTAACCAGTTATACAGAAAATAGTGGAGAAGTAACGGATTGGAGAATATTTTATGCAAGTGATGAAGAGATGTTTTTAATATCATCAAATGTAGTAGAATCAAGTACAGCATTTGAAGGTACTAGTGGAATACCATTAAAAAGAATAGGAGCAACTCAAAATTATGATGGAGCAATAGATGTATTTAGTCCAAAAACAGGAAGTGGAGAAGGATATTCATATAGTAATGTAGAATATGGAAAAACATATAATAAATTATGGTACAATACTGAAACAACAAGTAAAAATCTGAATGCAAAAGCAGTAGCATATTTGTGTGACCCAGCAAACTGGACAAAATATATAGGAAACAATGCACCGAGTGGAACATATGCAGTAGGAAGTCCAACACAAGAATTGCTAGTATTATCATGGAATCAAGCAGTAGAAAATGGAGGAAAAGAAGCACCAACAGCAACTGCAATTTGGGAAGATGGCGATGTAGTACAAACAGGATACTTCGCTAATAAACCAGATGAAATATATAGTTCATTTCCAATACGAAATACAATATTAAATGGTCTGTATAATGACGGAAACAGTTACTGGTTAGCTTCTACTAATAATGGATGGGGGTTTAACTTGAACTATGTGTTAAAAAATGGGTATATAACCAATACCTCTTATAACGTAGACATTGGAGGGGTACGTCCGTTAGTTTCAGTTCCAATATCTAATGTTCAAATAGAAAACGGAATAATAACAATAGCAAATAACTAAAAAGAATACTATAGATAGTGTATGGTATAGTGTGTAAATTATACAACAAGATTTATGCAATATATTTTTACGAGAAAGAAAGTAAAAAAGAATAAATATTTTCATTTATTCTTTTTTTAGTATCAATTTGTAGCTAATTTCATAGATAAAAGTTTAGAAATACCATTTTCCTCCATTGTGACACCATATACAGTATCGGCTGCTTCCATAGTACCTTTTCTATGAGTTATTACTAAAAATTGTGTATCTTTTGAAAACTTTTTCAAATACTCTGCAAATCTATAAACATTTACATCATCTAAAGCTGCTTCAATTTCATCTAATACACAAAATGGTGATGGATTAATTTTCAATATTGCAAATAACAATGCAATTGCTGTAAATGCTTTTTCTCCACCTGATAATAGCATCATATTCTGTAATTTTTTTCCTGGTGGCTGTACAGTTATATTAATTCCACACTCCAAAATATTGTCTTCATCTTCTAAGACAAGTGATGCATTTCCGCCTCCAAATAATTCTATGAATACTTCATTAAAGTTCTTATTAATTATTGCAAATTGTTTTTTAAATTGTTCTTTCATTGTATTTGTCATGTCTTGAATAATTTTTCTTAACTTATTCATTGTATCTTCTAAGTCAACTCTTTGTTCACACATGAAATCATATCGTTCTTTCATATTTTTATATTCTTCAATCGAATCTACATTTACACTACCTAATTCTTTTATTTGTGTTCTCAATGCATTTACTCTTTTTTGTGTATTTGCTACATTTTCTGGCTTTTTATATTCTTTTGTTGTATTAGGAGTTAATTCATACTCTTCCCACATTTTGTTAATTATAGTATTCATATCATCTTGGGTTTTGTTTTTCTTAACATCTATTTTAACAATTTGAGCTTTTAAATCTTCTATCGTATTAAATTTATTTGTAATTTCCTCTTCTTTTACTGATAGTTTTTCATTTTTATCTATTCTTGATTGTTTTAATTCTTCGATCTTAGAGCTACTATTTTTAACATCTTCCTTAATTTTATTTATTTTTTCTTTAATATCCTCTATAGATTGTTCTAATTCAAAATTATCATGTCCAATTTTTTCTATTTGATCTTTCTTGTTCTTTATTCTTTCATCTGCATTTTTTATATCTTGATTAATTCTTTCTTGTATTTCTTCAATAGAAGCTTCACTCTCATCAAAAGAACTTACAGAAATTTTTAAATTCGTAATATCTAAGTTCAAATCATCTACATATTTTTGATTATCTTTATTTAGTTTTGCAAAGTCAGAAATTATTTTAGATAATTCTATATTTTCTTCTGTTAAAACTTTTATTTCCTCATTTATTTTTTCTTTATTTTCTATTGCTTGTTGTTTCTGCTTTTCTAAATTTTCTTGTTCTTCTTTAAGTTTATTTAAACGAGTTTGCATTTTTTCAATATTTTCATCTATCGCAACAACCTTTTGTTTTTCAGTTGCATATGTAATATCAATTTCTTGAAGTTCTTTTTCTAGACTAGTTGCATTTTCTAATATATCTTTAATTGATTCTTGATATTCTTTTTTTTCCTGCTCTAATTTTTCAACTTTTACTTTTATATTTTTTATATCTTTTTCTAATTTTTCAATTTCTCTACCTCTACCTAAAATATTTACTGTTTTTTTAGAAATTGAACCTCCTGTTATACTTCCAGATGCATTTATTATATCTCCTTCTACTGTAATAATTCTAAAAGAATATCCATTTTGCTTTGATATTCTTATAGCTGTATTCATATTGTCTACTATTACAGTTCTACCAAGTAAACTAGTTACAATCTGCTCATATTTTTTATTAAATTTTATTAAATCTGATGCAATTCCAATTACTCCAGAATCTTTTCCTTTTATTTTGTCTAGTTTTTTTCCTCTTACTGATGTTATAGGTAAAAATGATGCTCTTCCTAGATTATTTTTTCTCAAATGCTCAACTAGTTTTTTTGCATCTTCTTCAGTTTCTGTCACTATGTTTTGCAAACTTGCTCCTAAACACATTTCAATTGCTGTTTGATATTCTTCTGGAACCTCTATTATATTTGCTAAAACACCATGCATCCCTTTTCCTAAATCTTTTATATTTTCACAATCATTTAAAAGTGATTTTACACTTTTTATATATCCTTCTTTTTCTTTTTCTGTTTCAATTAAAAATTTAAGTCTTGAATCTTTTATTCTCATCTCACTTTGATAATTATTAATTTTCACTTCATAATTGTCTATTTTTTTATCTGCCTCTTCTTTTTTTGTATTTATTTCTTCCATTGATTTTAATATTTTATTTCTTCTATTTTCAATTTCATAAAATCCTTTGGAAATTTCTTCTTTTTGAAGTCTTGTACTATCTAATTCTGAAATATAATTTGCTTTTTCATTTTTTATCTGATTTTGTCTTTTTTCATAATTCTCAAAGTTTATTTCTTGAGTTGTAACTTCTGCTTGTAATTCATACTTTCTATCTGTATTTTTTTCTACTTTAGATTTATGTTTTTCTATCTCTAGCTCTTTGCTAGATAATTTTTTTGTTAATTCCTCAAGTTCTTTTTCTTTTTCTTGTAATTCTTTTTCAAACTTTTCTTTATTTTGTTTTAAATTAACCTTTTTTTCCTCTCTTTGTTTTATCTCTTCTTCCAATTCTTGTTTTCTTAATTTTGTTTCTTCAATTTCCTTTTCAAATCTTTCTTTATTTTCCTTATTATTGTTAATTCTTGTATTTGCAACATTTATATCTGAATTTAACATTTCAATTTCTTTTTTGCTTTCAAATCCTAAATTTGACATATCTTCTATTTGTTTTGTTATTTCATCTATTTGAGTTTTTAATTCTTCTTTTAATTGTTTTATTCTTTCAAGTTTTTCTTCTTCTTCTGCACATTGTGTGCTATATATTTCTTCATCTTTTATAATTTCATCTAATATGTTTTTATATTTTTCAATATTGTGTAGAAATAATCCTATTTCTATATCTTTTAATTCTTCCCTCAAGTTCAAGTATTTTTTTGCTTTTTCTGATTGTGCTTTTAATGGCTCTATATTTGTTTCTATTTCCAATAAAATATCATTTATTCTAAGTAAGTTTAATTTAGTATGTTCTAATTTTTTTTCACTTTCTTGTTTTCTTACTCTATACTTTACAATTCCTGCAGCTTCTTCAAATATATGTCTTCTATCCTCTGATTTATTACTTAATATTTCATCAATTTTACCTTGTCCTATTATTGAATATCCATCTTTTCCAATTCCTGTGTCCATAAATAATTCTAGTACATCTTTTAAACGACATGGTACTTTATTTATATAATATCCTGTTTCTCCACTTCTATATATTTTTCTAGTTACTGTTACCTCTGTATATTCTATTGGTAAAGCTCCATCTGAATTATCAAATATTAGAGAACCTTCTGCAAAACCTAAAGATTTTCTATTTTGAGTTCCTGCAAAAATAACATCAAAAGATTTTGATCCTCTTAATGATTTCATACTTTGCTCTCCGAAGTATCCAACGAATAGAGTCTGATATATTACTTTTTCCTGAACCATTTGGTCCTATAACACCTGTTATTCCTGGTCTAAACTCTAATACAGTTTTATCTGCAAATGATTTAAACCCTTGTAGTTCTAATCTCTTTAAATACATTTATTATCACCTTAGTCAAGTTTATACTATTTTTGACTTTTTGTAAAGAAATTTTCAAAGTTTATACAAAATTTGATTTAGATACTATTTGTGCTATATTATATATTAAACGTTGTTTAATAGGACTACATTTAGTTAATGTTTCATATAATTCTTTGTCTAAATAATGTTTATCATTTACCATTGAACCTGTTAATAAATATTCTATACTTACTCCTAATGCATAACTAATTTGTGCCAGTCTTTTTAAATTTACTTGACTACTTCCTCTTTCTACTCGGCTAATATACACTACTGTTACATCAATTTCTTCTGATAATCTCTCTTGAGACCAACCTTTTTCCTTTCTTGCATCTCTTATTCTTTTTCCTATTATTTTGTAATCAATTTCCATACTATCACTTCCTTTTCATTGGTAAATATAGCACTATAAGTTCTAATTGTCAATACTTTTTTGGAATTTATATGTAAATTTTTCCTTTTAGGTTGTTGTCAGTATTTTATAGACATTATTAATTTTTTACATATAAAACTGTCAAAGGATTATCCTATTTGATATTTGTTTATGGCACACTAACAAGAATCTTACTAGCAGAAATTAATGAAAGTTAAATAAGACAAAGAAAATAAAAACTTACAAAAGATCTTGATACTTGGAAAAAACAGGCTAAAAAAATCAATAAAATGGTAAAACAAACTCTCTAAAGATAAAGTTTATTAATAGCTTTTGAATAATAAATATCTGTAATAAAATATTATAAACAATATGTGGTAAAATTTTAACTTTAATGTTATAATAATATTAATTTTTGAATAATAAAAGTGGATAATACAAACTTAATGAAACATTAGCTCAATAGTGCTAATATAAATTATAAGACAATGCAATAATGTTTGAAAATAAGAGAATATTTAGGAATGATTATTTTTATTGTATGTGTTTATTTATGATTCTTTTTTCAATAATAATGATAATTATAGAAATATTAACAAATTTAAATCTATATGAATCATTTAATATATATCTTTATGGATTATATTATTTTATTATAAATAGTATTCTAGGAATAAAGTAACTTATTGTAATCACACTAACTTCAATAGTACTAACATTAGTTGATGTTTTTACACTAACAGATTGAAATTAAAAATAAATCTAAAAAAATGATTTGATAATTAGAATTACTTGTGTGCAACAATAGTATATATAACACATTATATTTCAAAATATTTATCAAATGTAAGCTTTATTTTTGTTTTAAATTTACTCTTATCAATAATATTATCTATATTTATTACTTTTTTATAAAAAAGTGTCAGAAAAGTTATTAGATGTTTTTGCAGTATTTTTGGTAACTGTTTGATAGGTATACGATTATTAAATATAACAATATAAATGGAGGTATAATGATGAAAATTACATTTATAGGAACTGGAACAATGTCATCAACTCAAAGAGCTAATACAAGTGTATTAGTTGATGATATTTTATTTGATTTAGGAATGGGAACTATAAAACAAATAGAAAGATTAAAAATTTATACAAAATCAATAAGATATGTTTGTATATCACATTATCATTCAGATCATTTTTTTGATATTCCGAATTTATTAATAGGAAGAGAAAATAGAAATGAACAAACTATCACTTTTATAGGACCCATAGGATTAAGAAATAAAGTTATAGAATTGATGAAATTTACACACTCTGATGGAAATGAACATAAGTATGATAAAATAGAGGAAAAATATAATATTAAATTTGTAGAATTAGATAAAGGTGAAAAATATTATAGAAATTATTTTTCAATAACGGCAATTCCTATGAAACATGGAAATTGTAATCCTATATATGGTTATATATTAGATAAAGAAAATAAAAAAGTAGCTTACTGTTGCGATATGACTGTCTTTAAAGAATTTTATAAAATTTGTGAAGATGTTAACTATATGTTATCTGATGTCAATGGATTAAAAACAGATAATATGCATATGGGATTAGAAGATTATTATAAAATTGCGAATGAATACAAAAAATGTAATTTTTATGCTATACATAGAGGAGATTACAAAATAAGATATACAGATTTAATTAATTTCCCAATGGACGGAGATTTTATTGAAATATAAAATAATAACAGGTGTAATATGGAAGAAACAATAAATACAAAAAAACAATTAAAAATATCACTGCCTATAGCATTTGAAAACTTAATTAATATACTTATGACATTAGTTGATACAATAGTTATATCAACCATACGGAACAAAGGAACTTGGTGCAATAGGTGCAATGACAGTTGTCATTAATATAATGCAAATGAGTATTCAAACAATTAATGTAACTAATAGTTCATTAATTGCTAAATCAATCGGAGAAAATGATGAAAATAAGTTACTAGATAATGGTTTTTATAAAAAATAACGGGCTTTCCTAGAAATGGA
>CANPZA010000003.1 GCA_947588915.1 uncultured Clostridia bacterium | reverse complement strand
ATTTATTTATCATGCTATTGCTAGTTTCATTCCTTCTTTTCTTATATTTATTGCTACATTTATATCCCTATCATGGTGAGTTCCACATTTAGGGCAATCCCATTCTCTAATACTTAGATTCTTTGTTTTTGGATTTTTGTAACCGCAAACGTTGCAGATTTGAGAACTTGCATAAAACTTGTCTACTTTTATTAGTTGTTTTCCCTTTTCTTCAAGCTTATATTGTAAAAAAGTTACAAACATTCCCCATCCATTATCTGCTACTGACTTGCCAAAGTTAAGTGTTTGTGACATTATTTTCATATTTAGATTTTCAACACAAATACAATCATAGGCATTTGCTATCTGTCTTGATTGTTTATGTAAGAAATCTTTTCTTTGATTCGCAACTTTCTCATGTAATTTCGCAACTTTAATTCGTTGCTTGTTTCGGTTGTTTGAGCCTTTTTCCATTTTAGATAATTTGCGTTGTTCTTGCTCTAATTTCTTTTCTGCTTTTCTATAATATCTTGGATATTTAGGCTCATTTCCATTGCTATCTTTATATAATTCATGCATAGAATAATCTAACCCCAAAAATGTATCTGCTATTTGTTTTAGTTCTTGTTTTTCGTACTCAAACAAAATACTTGCATAATATTTTCCACTTGGGTTTTGACTTATTGTTACAGATTTTAATTTATAATTTGTTGGTATCCTTCTATGTTGTTTTATTTTTATATTACCTACTTTTGGTAGTCTTATATTTCCTTTGCCTAGCACAATATTTCCGTTTACACAATTGGTTGTATAACTTTGATGATTACTTCTCTTCGTTTTGTATTTTGGAAAACCTATTTTTGGATCTCTAAAAAAATTCCTATATGCTGTTTGTAAATTTAATTGTGCATTAGCAAGTGCTAAACTATCTACTTCTTTTAACCATTCATATTCTTTCTTGTACTGTGCTGGCGTATTTTTTAGATTCTTCTTTGTTTCTTCATAATATTTTATTTTATCTGATAACATACGATTATATATAAATCTAACACACCCAAATGTTTTAGCTAACATTTCTCTTTGCTCTTTATTCGGATATATTCTAAATTTATATGCTTTGTTCAATCGCTTTCACCTTGACTTTCTATATATTTTTTTATTATCTCTATAGGTGCTCCCCCTATTGTGAGCAAACAAAAACTCTGACTCCAAAATTTTTCTTTCCATAACCTTTTGCGTATTTGTGGGAATTCTTTTTTCAGAAGTCTACTACTTGCACTTTATATGCATTTATGAATTTGCTAATCGCAGTTTTTAGATGTGCTTTTAAAAGTATATGAACATAATCTTTATCATGATTCCATTCTTGTAATGCAATATTGTAATTAGGTGCAATATACTCGAAAATTTCTTTTGCACGTTTTGATATACTATTATCAAATACTTTTCTACGATATTTTACTACAAGCATAAGATGATAATGTAACAAAAATACTGAATGTGCATTACTATCTAGTTTCATAAAGAAAATCTATTTTGTTATTTACTCGAACTGAACACATAATAATACATTTTTTACAATATGTCAACATAGAAATTTCAATTCATCTCTCTACCTTAGAGGTAGGAGATTTCTTGCCTAGATAAGTTAAACTTGGTTTTTAGCTAGTTTTTCTAATTCTTCTTTTGATAGTCCTGTTATTTCTGATATTTCAGTTGTTGCGATTTTTCTTTCTATCATTTTTTTTGCTATACTTATTATTCCTTCTTTTTTTCCTTTGTACTCTAAATCTAATAACATTTTTGTTAATGGGCTCATACCAATTTCCTCTCTTTCATTTAATTTTTTTATCAATTTTTCTGCCTTTTCCTTTCCTATTTTATTTGCTAATATATTATCTATTATTTCTGCTAATATTTCTTTTTCTTCTTGCTTTTCTATGTTTTCAACTATTTTTATTAATTGCTCATTTAGTTTTTTACTGTTCTACATTTTTCCATTATCATTATGCATCCAAATAATGTTTTCTCTTCTAGTAATTCTTTAAATGTATATTTTCCAGTTTCAATCAAATTATATTCTAAACTTATTTTATACTTTTCATATCCTATTTCGTTATATTGTTTTTTCTTAAAATTTGTTTCTACATTCCATTTTTGAAATCCTGTATATATTACTATTGGTACTACTATTGGATATTTTCCATCTTTTTCTTCTTTCCTCATTATTTCTCCAACATAATTGCCTATTCTTTCAATCATTTTTTTATCTACTGTACTTTGATGCTCTATTAAAAAATAAACCGACTTGTACTTTAATTTATACAATAAATCTAAATGTTTTTCCCTATAGTTTTTTGTTATAAATTCTGTTGAACATTGAACTAATTCATTTTCTTTTATTTGTTTTTCTATTTTTAAAAAGTTATTTAAAAATTTTGTTATCTCATTTTTCCTATTTAAAATCTTTTTAAACATTTTATCATGAATTTTGTCTATTTTTTTTATCTTTTTTTTATCATATATTTCATCTTCTGGATATTCTATATATTCATATTTTTCATTCTCTTCTGCTACACTTGAAATTCTTATGTATTTAATATAATCTTCATAAGTTATATATTTCAATTTTTATCCTCCTTTTTTATTTTATATTGTTTTTCTTCATATGTCAATATTTATTTAAAAGTAAATATTCTGATTTTATATTATCTTTCCTTTTATTTTTATTTTGACTTTTTCTTTTTTGAATTTTTTAGAATTTAAAACTTTTTAGAATATAAATTTTTGATTTAACTTCCTTAATTATGTTACTATTTTTTTTAGAAATTGTCAATGTTTTTTTTGGAAATTATTTACAATTATTAAAAAGAGGACAGTTATTGTCCTTTATTCTTTTATACAATTTATTATTAAATTTACACCATCTATAAAGCCTTGTCTGTAAAATTCTTTATTATATTGTGATATTTTTATACTATAATTCTCTTCTATTATATCAAAAGCTTTTTTTAGTTCTTCTAATTGAGTTGTATTTTTTAAAATTTCTTCAATGTTTATGTCTTTTAATTTTTCTTTTATCCTTTTATTTACTTGCTTTATTTTCTCATCTAAGATGTTTCCTTCTGCACTATAAATTAATTCTATTATGTCTTTATCTTTTATTTCTTTCAAATCGATTCCCCTTTTTATTTTTTATTTATTATTTTCTAAATAAATTTTTTTATTCAATAATTAAAAGATAATTTTTACTGTTTTTTGTTTTAATTTAATATTATTTAACTAAGCATAAGTTCCATACAATACTACTAATTTTATTTGTTCTTCCACATTTACTCTGTTCGTTTCCTCTCCTGCTTTTATCACTTGTTTTAGTATTCCTTCATCTCCCATTAAAGCTATAATTGTTATTGTAGATAATATTAATAGTACAATTATTATTATTATTAATGCAATTAAAGTTATTCCTTTATTTTTCCTTATTTTTCTTTCCATCTTCTTTTCCCTTTCATTCTTTTGTTTATACGAATTATGTAATTTTTGCTTTACTTCTTTATATTGCATTTTAACATAGAATTTTTTCATTTTTAATATTTATTTAACATGTAACATAATTGTGATATTTATATTATATTCATTTTCTATTTGATTCTTAAATTTATAAGATATTCTCCTAAATATAGCCTGTTTTAACTTATTTATTATTTTTAATTATTATTATATTTTAATTTCAATCTATTTTAATTATAGCAATTCTTATATATATCATTCTTTCTTTGAATATTTTATAAATCTATTTATTTTTCAATATATTCGCCATTTACAAAATTAACAAATAATGTATATTAAATTTATACTATAACTATTTTGAATAAATATGCTTTTAGCATATATTTTATTATCTCTTTGTGCATGTTAGTTCTGGTCGCTTTTTATTATATAATAATTTATATATTTTGGAGGTTTTATAATGGAAGAAAATATACCTAATAACATAGATGTTGGAGAAAGAATTAGAAAAATTAGAAAAGAATTAAAAATGAATAGAGAAAAATTTTCTGAGATGATAGATATATCAGATGTGTTTTTAGGACAAATAGAAAGAGGTGAACGCTCTCTTAGCTTAAAAACACTTTGTAAAATAGTTTCATTCACAGGTTCTTCAACAGATTATATTCTATTTGGTAATACATCAAATAACTCAATGATAGATAAAATAAATAGAATATTATCAAAAAGTTCAGAAACAAATATTAAGTATTTCTATGAAATTATAAATTGCTCTAATACTTTTTTTAAAACTTATAAAAATAAATTATAAAAAGGTAAATCAACCTTTTTATTTTTTTTAATTAATAATTATGTGATATTTTTATAATATATCTAATTTAATTTTTCTACTAAATTCAATTGTTCTTGAGTTAAATTAAAATCATGACCATTATTTTTAATTAAATTATGTAATACTCCTATATTTCTTGCTTCATTAATTGTCTTTTCAATTGGGGCAATATCTTCTAATTTATCTTCAATTCTATTAAATTCTTTTTGCATACCATCAAAATTCTTTTCATTATAGTACTGTTTCCAATTATTTATATATGTATTTATATTCTCCATAGTTTCATATTGATCATTAAATGTTTTTTCTATATTATTTTCTACATTATTTAAAATTACATTTTTTCCTTGTTTTATAGTTCTTGCAACATTACTATTAATTAGTCCTGCATCTCTTACTTTATCAACTACTGTATCTAATAAAGAAGAAACACCATCTATTAATCCACCATTTTTTACAGCATTTTGCATTTGAGAAATATCTTCAAAATTTCCAGTAACTATTCCAATTGCACTTTTACCTAAATCAATTGCATCATCTATTGTCTTTTTTATACCATCTTTTAATCCATAATCTAATAAATTATCTTTTATATTAATTACCTGATCTTCCACAAAATCAGGAAGTAAAGCTCTTATGCCTATATCAATTGCTGTATTAATAGTTTTTCCAATTGTTGTTTCTAAAAAGCTCTTTTGTTTATCATTTGTTAAATTCTTTTGTAAATTAATTTCATTATTTAATTGCATAATTATTCCTTCTTTCTTTTATATTTTAATATATGTAAACCATTTTTTAAGCCTTATTTTGCTTTTCTATTTTTCTGTTTTTCCTTAATTGCGTAGCTTTTTGCTAGTTTAAATCTTTAATCTTTCTTTGTTAAATTTTTATATTTAATTTTTATTCATATTTTTTTCAAAAACACGTTAAAATTTTTTTATTTTGTTCATTAGAAAAAATATTTACCAGAAATTTCTATTATTTGTAAAAATCTGTAAGCTTTTTCGTGTAATATCTTGCTTTTTTAAAAATTATGTAAATTTGTTTTTTGATATTTTTTAAAATTTTATATTTCATTCTATAAAGCTAGATCTATTGTAAGCCTAAGATTTTATCAATTTTATTTTTTATAATTATTAATGTTTAATCCAATATATAATATACCAATTGTTATTATTTATTTAAGTTTTTCTATTTCTTTAATTATTTTATACATATCTTTTTTTACATTTTTATTCTTTAATAAAATATTTATTTTATAATAATCATTAATTAAAATAGAAAAAAATTTATTTTCTTTTATTATGTGGATTTTATTTTTGAATTTTAAAAAATTAGATACTAAATTTTTATTTATTGAAATAATATTATTTTTATTTAAAATTATTTGTAAATTATCTTTTCTAATTTCTAATTTATTTAAATAAAAATTTAATAAATTATTTATTTCATTAATAGCTAATATATTTGCTTCTGAAATTAAAAAATTTAAATTACTTTTTTCTAAAATTTCTTTATTAATATTATTAAAATTATTTTTGGATAAATCAATAATAATATAATTATATTTATTTTTAATTATTTCAAAAAAAATATTTATTTCTTTTTTTATTATTTTTTCATCTTTGTATTTTTTATTATTTAATAAAATATTTAATCCATTAAAAAAATAGAAATTATCATTTATTTTCTTAGTAAATATTTTTAAAATATTTTTTATCTCAAAAAAATTAAATTCATTATTATTATTATATTTTTTTATATTTATATTATTATTTTTATATGTTTTTAATTTCTTATTTTCAAATCCTTTTATAATAATACTTAAATCTTGTTTTTCCATATCTCCATCTATTAATAAGACCTTATATCTCATCCTAGATAAATATTGGCTAATAACAAAAGATATTGTACTTTTACCACTTTTATTTCCACCTAAAAAAGTTATTATTTTTGTTTTTTTATATGTATTTTTATTATTTAAATATTTTTCTTTATCTATTTTTTTGTTTTTTATTTCTGTATCTTCTTTTGAATAATTATTTTTTATTTTATTATAATTCATATTATTTTCTTTTATTATTTTTTTTAATTTAATAATTTCTTCTTCCATATTTATTTCTGTTTTATTAATTATTTTTATAAGATCAAATAAATTAATTTTACTATTATAATATATATCTTTTATATTATTTTTAATTAATATTTTTTCTAAATAATCATTTTCTGTTTCAAGAATAAATATTATTTTTATTTTTTCATTAATTAATTTTATATTTTCAATTAATTTATCAAAACTAATTTCTCCTATTATTTTTTCACTAATAATTATTATATCAATATTTTTGTATTTTTCTAATACTTCTAAAATTGCTTCTCTATATTGAATATCTTTACACATTATTTTAAAGTTATTTTCTTTTTTTAATTCTTCATTTAATTTTGGATTATCAATTGCTGTTATAATTTTTTTCATTTCTTAATTTATCACCTTCTAATATTTCCTTTTCCAAATTTGAACATTCTATTTTTGTTAAAATATGATTATCTCCAACAAACATTAGACATTCTCCTCTTTTTAAAGATTTTATTTCTACTTTTTCTTTTTCAGATAAATTTGTAAATTCTGATAATATCTTAATATTTTCTTCCTCTAATGCAAAAAATGTTTTTATACTTGAATTATTTAAAATACTTTTTCCATAAATCCCCCCTTCTAAACTAAATATATCTGAAATATCTTGTGTAATTGCAACACTACTTCCACCATATTTTCTTATTGTTTTAAATATTTTATAAATAAAACTTGCCACCTCTTTATTTGAAGTAACACCAATTAATCTCCATATCTCATCTAAATAAATTGCTTTTTTCTCATTTCTATTTTCTTTAATTTTATCCCAAAAACTATCTGTAAAAAGATACATTCCATATTTTAAATTATCTTCTCCTAAATCATATATATCAGCAACTATTAAATCATTTTCGAATTCAATATTTGAATAATTATTAAAAAATTTCATAGAACCTTTAACAAAAGGAATTAATTTTGTCTGAAATTTTTTAGTCTTTTCATCTTTTCCTAAAATATTATACAAATCTTCTAATATTGGCATATCTTTTGAATTTTTGAACTCTCTACCTAATATTTTTTCATTATTTGTTTTATATAAACTATCATCATCAAAAGTAATCCCCTTTATTTTATAAGTTTCTATTAATTTTTCTTCTATTATAGCTTTTTCTTCTTCATTAAGTTCTCCAAATACTAAATTAAAAAATCCTATTAATTTTCCAATTTTTGTTGCTAGATATCCTGTTTCTCCTTCTTCTAGACTTTCTTTTCTTATATCTAATACATTTATATAAGTATTAGAATTAGGTCCTATTTTTATATGTGTTCCATTTAATTCCTTGCATAATTTGTTATATTCTCTTTCTGGATCTATAATATATTGTTTAATACCAATTAATCTATATCTTATTATTAAAAGTTTTGTATAAAAAGATTTTCCTGCTCCACTTGTTCCAAATATACAAATATTTGCATTTTTATATTTTTCTGTATTATATCTATCTATAAAAACTAAAGAATCATTATATATATTTGTTCCTATAAAAATACCTTCATCATCAAAAATTGTTGAAGATATAAAAGGATATGTTGCAATTAATCCAGATGTTAAAATATTTCTTTTAGCAACATTTTTTATAATTATTGGATTTTCATCTATTGGCATACAACTAAAGAATACTTCCTCTTGTCTAAAATTTGCTCTTCTAGTTTGCATTCCCTTACTTTGTGTTATTCCTTCTATTTTATTTAAATAATATTCTAATTCTTTTATATCTTCAGAATAAATATTTATATAAATATATAAAAAATAAATATCTTCATTATTTACTTGTATTTCTTTTCTTATATATTTTGCATCATTATATGTAAATGCTGCTATATCAATATCTTCCCTATTTTGATTACTTTCTTTTAATTCAACTCCTACATTTCCTATATGATATGTTAAATCTTTAATTGTTTTATAGCTATCCTGCTTTTCATAAAAAATAGAAATATTCATATTAATGTTAGTTTCAATTAAACTTTTTAATAATATATCTGTTTGTTCTCTATAGTAATTAACTACTATTAAACCTGCATAATATAAATTATCTATTTCCATATATCTTGGATTTTCAATGCTTATATATGATGGTGCTATTTTATCTTTATCTGTAACTATCCCCTCTTCAAAGTCTAATTTTTTTATTTTTTTGTCTTTATTATTTTTTATTTTATTTATTTGAATTCCCTCCTTGTTTATTTAATTCTTTTCTGGTATTTAAAAATGAATTTATAATTTTTAAAGATTCTTCTTTTGTATTAATTTCAAATACTTGATTTCCACATCTAGATAAACATTCTTTTATTTTAAAATATTTTTCTTTTAAATCATTGCTTATTATTTCAAGTGATTCATTATATTCTTTTTCTTTGGAAGATTTTTTAGAAATTATGATATAAAAATTTTTTGAAGATGATTTTTTATTTGAATTAATTTTATTTATATATTCGATATAATCTTCTGATAATTTTTTTAAATATTTATTTTCTTTCTTTTGAATATTTTTTTGTATATTGATAATATTTTTTTCTAAATTTTCTTTACTACTTTGAATTAAAATTTGGATATCAAAATTACAAGTCTTTAAAAAAATTTTATAAGAATTTAAAATTGCTTGTTTTTCTAAATCAGATTTTAAATTATAATTTATTGGATGAACTTTTATGATTTTTATATATTTATCTTTCGTTATTATAAGACCATTCTTTAGTACTTTCTGTATTGGAATCCAATCTTGAGTTGTAAATTCTTTTTTTATTCTTCTCACCTCCTGCTTTTAAATTTTACAATATTTTACATTTCATGTCAAGAACTTTTCATCTACTAATTTCGACATTATTCTTATTTATAATTTATATATATCATCATAAAATTTTATTTTCATCTAACCATTTAAAGAATTTAGGATAATCTTCTTTAAACTGCAATGGATCTTTATTAATTAATTCTCTTATTTCTTCTTTATTCATATAAAAAATTTCTTGAATTCCATCTTTATCATAATTTAAACTTCCATCATATACCAATTTATACATTTTTGAAAATGAACTTGTATCAATATCATAAGGTCTAAAATAAGCTATTTCCTCTAATTTTACATTAGTAATTCCTAACTCTTCTTTAAGCTCTCTATATGCTGCTTGTTCATATGTTTCACCTGATGAAACATGTCCCCCTACAGAACAATCATAACAATTTGGAAAAACTCTTCTATTTGAACTTCTTTTCGGAACTATAATCTTATTATCACTTGTAAAAATTATAATATTTATTACTCTAAAATTTCTCCAATTATTTTTATATATTATATTTCTATCTTCTTTTCCAATTACATTATCATTCTCATCTACTAAATCTAAATATTCAATTTCTTCCATCTTCTTCTCCTATAATTCTATTTTTAACATTTTCATCACATATAATAATTATAACTTTTTATTTTGTCAAGTTATTTCTCAGATTAGACATTTTTTGCACAAAAAACAGTAGATTTTTATTCTACTGTTTTTTCTATAAGAATCATATAATCTATGAAGATAATCTTTCATTAAAATAATTATTTATGTTTATTCTTCTAATAACCAATCTATAATATTTTTATGAATTATTCCATTTTGTGAAAAGTTCTCTTTATCCAATGAAAGTACATATTTAGGCATATCATCATTTATTCCATCAAATGCTCCAAACTCTCTTTCTCTTACTTTTTCATTTTTTAATGTATAAGCAATTTGAAAATACAATTTTTCATCTGTTTTTGTGGCAATAAAATCAATTTCTCCCTTTTTCGTTTTTCCTATATATACCTCATATCCTCTTTGTAACAATTCATTGAAAACTATATTTTCTATAGCAAAACTTTTATTTATCTCAAAATTATTATTCTTTATTTGAGCAATTCCTAAATCTGTCATATAATATTTATTTAAAGTTTTCAATATCATTTTTCCATGTATATCATATCTATATATTTTTTTTATTATTAGTGCTTTGCATAATGCATCTAAATACAAATATAAAGTTTCTGTAGAAATTGATTTTCCTTCATTTTTTAAATATTTTATAATATTTTCTGCAGAAAATTCTCTTCCTGTAGTATCAACAACATATTGTAACAATAAGTTAAACAAAGTTATATCTTTTAATCCTAATCTTTCTACTATATCTCTTAATATTATAGAATCAAATACACTATGAAGATAATCCTTTATATTGTTTTCTTCTTTAAATTGAGTTCTATTTGGAAGTCCTCCCCATTTCACAAAATCCCAAAATGTTTCTTCACTTTTTGCATTTTTTTTAGTTAATTTTACAAACTCTTTATAACTTAAAGGATATATATTAAATAATACATATCTTCCTGATAAAACAGTTGAAAGTTCATTTGATAAAAGTTTGCTATTTGAACCTGTTATAAATATACTTATATTGGAAATAGATGCTCTTAGTGAATTTACCACTATTTCAAATTTTTCCACTCTTTGAATTTCATCTAAAAATATATAATATATATGATTATCTTTAATTTTTTCCTTAATATAACTATTTAATTTTTTATAATCTTGTAATTCTTCATATTCAACTAATTCAAAATTAATATATATAATATGATCATCTTTTATTCCTTTTTCTTTTATCTCATCCATTATTTGTTTTAAAATTACAGATTTTCCACATCTTCTTATTCCAACAAGAATTTTTACTAAATCTGAATCATAAAATCCTCTAATTCTGGATAAATAAACTTCTCTTTTTAACATTTTCATCACCTATAATAATTATAACTTTTTATTTTTATTTTGTCAAGTTATTTCTCAAATGCGAAATAACTTTTTTTTTAATATATGTATTTTACTTTTTCCATTTTTATTATTCTTTTACAAAATCATATTATACATATAACATTTCTATTATAAAAAAATATTTACAATTTTTAATTATTAAAATTTGAATAATTTTTTTATTTTTGATTATAATATTTTCATAAGGTTAATAATAGTTGAGCCAAGAGTGTAAATAGATTTTTGTTAGTTTATTTATATTCGGACAAAGATGTATAATGGTGTAAATATATATCATTATATGTCGGCGATAAGAGTATATTATTTGTTTGTAGGCTGTATTTCGTTTTTAATTTTTTTGTATGGTCAAATGATAGGTAATATATTCGAGCTAAGATTATTTTTATATCTAGTGTATTATTTACAAAGTGTTTATTATTAGTCCTAATGTAGGATGAATATAGTTACTTGTGGTGTATTAATGGTCGAGCGAATGATTAATATATTTGGTATAGGGCTTATTTATATAGTAATATATATTAGGTTTGAAAATTAGATATATTAGTTTTAGCTGAGATTATTATTAGCTTTACGATTAATGGCATATAGTTTATTTTCTATATGCCATTAAATTAATTATATTTAAATATCTAAATTTTTTACATATTTTGCATTTGATTGAATAAATTCTCTTCTTGGTTCAACTTCATCTCCCATTAGTAATGTAAATATTTCATCTGCTTTTATAGCATCTTCCATTGTTACTTTTACTAATATTCTAGTTTCTGGATTCATAGTTGTTTCCCATAATTGTTCTGGATTCATTTCTCCAAGTCCTTTATATCTTTGAAGTCCTAATTGTTCTCTTGTAATCCCCTTTTCCTCTAATTCTTTATATGCTTTTTCTAAATCTTCATCTGTATAACAGTATTTATCTTCCATACCTTTTTTAGATAATTTATATAAAGGTGGCTGTGCTAAATACACATTTCCATTTTCAATCAAAGGTCTCATATATCTAAAGAAAAATGTCAATAAAAGAGTTCTAATATGTGCTCCATCAACATCTGCATCTGCCATAATAATTACTTTTCCATATCTTATTTTAGTTATATCAAAATCTCTACCTATTCCAGCTCCAACTGCTAAAATTACTGGATTTAATTTATCATTTCCATATATTTTATCTGCTCTTGCCTTTTCTACATTTAACATTTTTCCCCATAAAGGTAAAATCGCTTGAAATTTCCTATCTCTTCCTTGTTTTGCACTTCCACCTGCTGAGTCTCCCTCAACTATATAAACTTCACATTCATCTGGATTTTTACTACTACAATCTGCTAATTTTCCTGGTAAAGTAGAAGTTTCCAAAGAACTTTTCTTTCTTGCTAATTCTCTTGCTTTTCTTGCTGCTTCTCTCGCTCTAGATGCACTAATACATTTTTCAAGAATAGCTTTCGCAACTGAAGGATTTTCTTCTAAAAATGTTGATAAAGATTCATTAACCATACTTTGTACAATTCCAGTAACTTCGCTATTTCCTAACTTTGTTTTAGTCTGTCCTTCAAATTGAGGTTCTTTTACTTTTACTGAAACAACTGCAGTTATTCCTTCTCTTATATCTTCTCCTTGTAAATTTGTATCCTTCTCTTTCAAAATATTATGACTTCTTGCATAATCATTAAATACTTTAGTTAAAGATCTTTTAAATCCTTCTAAGTGAGTTCCACCTTCAATTGTATTAATATTATTTACAAAAGTATAAATATTTTCAGAATAACTTGTAGTATATTGAATTGCTATTTCTACAGGTACTTCCCCATCTTTTTCTACATAAATTGGGGATTTGTGTAATTTTTCTTTATTTCTATTTAAATATTCAACAAATGAAATTAATCCACCTTCAAAACAAAACTCTGATTTTTTTGGAGTCTCCTCTCTTTTATCTTCAATTGTTATCTTTAAACCTTTAGTCAAAAAGGCAATTTCTCTAAATCTAGTCTCTAAAACTTCATATTCATAATCTAAACTTTCAAAAATAGTATCATCTGCTAAAAATCTAACTTTAGTTCCAGTTCCTTCTGCTTTTCCTATTACTTCTAACTTTTGAACTGTCTTTCCTTTTTCAAACTTCATTTGATATAATTTTCCATCTCTTTTGATAGTAACTTCTGTCCATGTTGATAATGCATTTACAACAGATGCACCTACACCATGAAGTCCTCCTGATACTTTATATCCACTATCTCCACCAAATTTTCCGACCTGCATGTAAAACAGTATAAACTGTCTCTGCAGTTGAAATACCTGTTTTTGGATGTATTTCAACAGGAATTCCTCTTCCATTATCTTCAACACTTATAATATTTCCTGGTTCAATAATAACATTAATTTCAGTACAATATCCTGCTAATGCTTCATCAACACCATTATCAACTATTTCATAAACACAATGATGTAAACCTCTTACAGAAGTACTTCCAATATACATACCAGGTCTTTTTCTTACAGCCTCTAGCCCTTCTAAAACTTGAATTTGTTCTGCTCCATACTTATTGTTAACTTTCTCCATTAGTTTTCCTCCTTTAGGGATTAAGGGATGTTCTTTAAATCCCTTTTTAAATTTGTTTTACTTTTCCTTCTTTCACATTATATATTAAAATTTTTTTATTTTCAATATCTAATTTTTCTGTACAAGTAATAATAACTTGTGTATTTTTTATCTTATCTAAAAAATTATTTATTCTTTTTTTGTCTAATTCAGACATAAAATCATCTAATAACAAAATTGGCTTTTCCCCTATTTCATCTTCTATAATTTGTAATTCTGATAACTTTAATGAAAGAATCGTTGTTCTATGTTGTCCTTGTGATCCATATATATCTAATTTTTTATCATTTATATAAATCTCAAAATCATCTCTATGTATTCCTTTTGTTGTATATCCTTTTATTATATCTAATTTTCTTCTCTGTTTTAATAAATTTTTATAATTTTCTTTTGAATAACATTCTGTGATATATTCAATTTCTATATTTTCCTTTTTATTAGTAATTTCACTATGAATTTCTTTTATTTTTTCTCTTATTTTTTCAATATAATCATATCTATACTTATAAATTATATTGGCATATTTTATTAATTCTTCATCCCATACATCTAATAAATTTTCATCTTTGTTTTCTTCTTTTATTTGTCTTAAATAATTATTTCTTTGTTCTAAAGTTTTTAGATATAAATTTAAATTATACATATAATTAGGTTTTAACTGACTTATAATTATATCTAAAAATCTTCTTCTATTTTGAGGTCCACCTTTTAAAATATTTATATCATCAGGATTAAAAATAACTATATTTATATTACCTAACAATTCACTTAGTTTTTTTAATTTTATACCATTTAAAAATATATTTTTTTTACTTCCTAAAATTATTTTTATTTTTCCACTTCTATCTAATTTTTCATATTCTAATTCTACTATTGCTTCGTTTTCATTTATATTTATCATTTCCTTATCTTTACTAGTTCTAAATGATTTTCCAAAGCCACCTAAGAAAATTGATTCTATAATATTTGTTTTTCCTTGTGCATTATCCCCATAAAAAATATTTATATTATCACTTAAATTAATTTCTTCATTTTTATAATTTCTAAAATTATTTATTTTTATATTTTTTATCCACATCTTGTTCTCCATTTTAATAATAAAATCTTAAAAATATTTTAAGAAAACTTTTTTTAAATAAAATATATCTTCTTTTTTCCACATTTTATTAATTAAATGTGGAAATCTATACTTTTTATATTAATAAAATTCAAGATAATTAAAGGCAGAATTTATATTCTACCTTTAATTATTTGATTTATTAATCTTCTTTTAATCTAATTGGTAAAATCATATATGTATAATCATTATTTTCTGTTGATTTAATTAAACATGGTGATATACTTGTCCCAAATTCAATATAAACTTCCTCATCATCTATTACTTTTAAACTATCTAGAAAATATTTTGGATTAAATCCTACTTCTAAATTCTTTCCTTCAGTTGAAACAAATAATTCCTCTTTTGCATCTCCAGTTTGATTTGTACAAGAAATTGTTACTTTTCCTATGTCTACTTGTACTTTTACAGGATATTTCTTTTCTTTTTCTACTGTTGATGCTGAAATCAAACTAATCCTTTCAAAACTATTCTGTATATTATTTTTATTTACTTTTATTCTTGTTTCCCAATTTTGTGGTATTACATTTTTATAATTTAAAAATTCTCCATCTAAAATTCTTGTAACTATTTTACAATTATCCATTTCAAATAAAGCCTGATTTTTAGATACTCCAATTTTTATAGGCTCAAATGAATCTAAAATTATTTTATTTACTTCATTTAATGTTTTTCCTGGTATAACAGCTTTAAAATTATTACTTTGTTTATTTAAGAAAATAGATTTTAAAGCTAGTCTAAATCCATCTACTGCTACTAATGTTAATTTATTATTTTCAATTTCAAATAAGCAACCTGTAAAAATAGGTCTACTTTCCTCTGTACTAACTGCAAAAATAGTTTTTCTTATCATATTCTTTAATACTGTTTGATCTATTTCAATAGAATTTTCAACTTCTATTTTTGGAAGTTCTGGAAATTCTTCTGGATTCATTGTAGATAATTTATATAAAGAACCTTCACATTCTATTTCTAATAAATTTTTATCATTTAATGAAATATATATTTGAGTATCTGGTAATTTTCTAATAATTTCACTAAACATTATAGCATTAACTACAGTACTTCCTTGTTCTTTTACCTCACATTCCATTACATATTCAATTCCTATTTCTAAATCATAAGTAGTTAATTTTATTTCATTATCATTTGTTTGAATAAGTATTCCTTCTAGTATAGGCATTGTAGTTTTTGATGCTACTCCCTTTACTACGGAATTAATAGCTTTAAGGATTGTATCCTTATAACAAACTATTTTCATTTTGCTTCCTCCTTTATTATTATATAATATTATTAGTAGTAATAGTATTAGGTCTTGTGGAAAATGTGGAAAACTATGTTTATAGTTTAAATCCCTAATAAAATTGATGTTTATAACTATGTGTATAACTTGCCATTTTTTCCACATCTAATTTTTTAAATTGTGAAAAATTGAGATATACACATGTTATTAACAACTTTTTAACAACCACCTGTGGATATCCAATGCATTGTTTCCGTAAGAGTAATTTGAATTATCTTACTGCAAACAATTATTTTTCAAACATAAATTTTAAAAAAGTTTTATTATTATTTTATTTATTATTGTTTGCCATTTATTATTATGTTTTTCACACTATCCACAATTAATTTTGTATTATTATTTTCTTTTATTTCTTTTTCTATTTTTTTACAACCATGCATTACTGTTGAATGATCTCTTCCACCAAAATCTATTCCTATTTGAGGATAAGACATATTAGCAACAGACCTACATAAATACATTGCAATCTGTCTTGGAAATGCTATATCATTTGAACGTTTATTTCCAGATAAATCTTCTTTATTTATGCTAAAATATTTTGCAACTGTTTCTTGTATAAAATCACTAGATATTACTTTTTCGCTTTCATACTTAAATTCATTTAATATTTTTTCACAAAGTTCTATTGTAATAGGACTATGTGTTAATGAAGCCCTAGCCACTAATTTATTAAAAACACCTTCTAATTCTCTAATATTAGAATCAATTCTGTTTGCAATATTAGAAAGAATATTATCATCAATTAAAACATTTTCATCTTTCGCTTTTTTTCTTAAAATAGCATAACGAGTTTCATAGTCTGGACAAGATATATCAGCAAGTAATCCCCATTCAAATCTAGATTTTAATCTATCTTCTAAAAATGGAATATCATTTGGATTTCTATCACTAGAAATAATAATTTGTTTTTTATTTTCATGTAAAGTATTAAAAGTATGGAAAAATTCTTCTTGAACTCTTTCTTTTCTAGCTATAAATTGAATATCATCTATTAATAAAACATCAATAGTTCTATATTTATTTCTAAATATTTCATTTTTATTTTCCTGTATAGCATTAACAAGTTGATTTGTAAATTTTTCAGAGGTAACATATAAAACTTTTGCATTTGGATTATTTTCTATTATTCTATTTCCAATAGCATGCATTAAATGTGTTTTTCCGAAGACCTACTCCCCCATATATAAATAAAGGATTGTATGCTTCACCAGGAGTGTTTCCAACAGCTAATGCTGCAGCTCTTGCAAACTTATTATTTTCTCCTACGACAAATGTTTCAAAGGTATATTTAGGATTTAATGAACTATTATTATTTATATTAGTTTTTTGAATTTCATTTTCTTCTATATCTTCTAATATTTCATTTTCTTTTGACCTATCAATAACAGAAAAATTCCAAGTTTTATTAGTTATGAATGATAAAGTATTTAGAATTAAATCTTTATATTTATTTTCAATAATATCTTTTTGATACTCAGATGAAGCTGTAAAAATAATATTATTACCTTCTATACTTCTAATATCAAGAGGTTTAATCCAAGTTTCAAAAGATATTTGGGTTAATTCTGGTCTTAATTCATCTTTTATTTTTTCAATTAAATCTTTCTTGTCAAAAGCCATAAAAAACATCCTTTCTTAAATATTCATAAACAAATATATCCGTAAAAAAATATCATTTTGTAATAATATTGATAAATAAGATAAAATTTTTTATAAAAAATCTCTATAGTTTTTTACTCCCTAATAATAACAGATTTTGGCACAAGAAGTCAATAAAATATGTAAAAAAATTCTAAAAACACTTGACTTTTAACCATATTTTGGGTTATAATCGATATACTTGTTGATTATCAGTAGGAGGTGTATAAATAGTGAAAAGAACATTTCAACCAAAAAATAGACAAGAAAAGAAAGAACATGGATTTATGAAAAGAATGAAAACAAAAGCAGGGAGAAATATAATAAAAGCAAGAAGAGCAAAGGGAAGAAAGAAATTAACTGCTTAAAATTATGATATTAGAAAAGGCCAAAATATAGGTCTTTTTAATCATAATTATTAAATTAAATTTATATTTTTTCATTTAATTTACCTTTAAAAGAAAGGAATAAAAATAATGAAAAAAACAGAAATGTTAAAAAAAAATTATGAATTTAACAGAATTTTTTTAAAAGGGAATTATTATTCAGGAAAATATTTAGAAGCATTTATAAAAAAAGAAAAAAGTGAAAATTTAAATTTTTTAGGAATTGCAATAAGTAGAAAGATATGTAAAGCTGTAAAAAGAAATCATATAAAAAGACTAATAAGAGAAAATTATTATTTTTTTGAAGATAAAATAAAAACAGGGTATAGTATAATTTTTTTATGGAAAAAGAAAATTGATATAAAGTTTGCACAATTTGATAATATAAAAGAAGATATGAAAAAAATCTTAAAAAATGCTAAAATATTAGAGGAAAATGTATGAAAAAGATATTAGTTTCACTAATTAATTTATATCAAAAACATATATCTGCATTAAAAAATACTTGTTGTAAATATTATCCTACTTGTTCAGAATATACAAAACAAGCAATACTTAAATATGGAGTAATAAGAGGCTTAGCAAAAGGAATATATAGAATTTTAAGATGTAATCCTTTTTCAAAAGGTGGATATGATCCATTAAAATAGGAGGAATAAATAATGTTTGAATTTTTTGCAAATATGTTTGGTTATGTATTAGCTTTTTTATATAATTTAGTAAATAATTACGGAATAGCGATAATTTTATTTACTGTATTAATAAAAATAATATTATTACCTTTATCTATAAAACAACAAAGAACAATGAAAAAAAGTACAGAATTACAAGAAAAGATGAAGGTTATACAATTTAAATATAAAAATAGCCCTGAAAAAATGAACCAAGAAATAATGAATTTGTATAAAACAGAAAAAATGAGTCCATTTAGCGGATGTTTAACAGCAATTGTTCAATTATTATTATTACTTTCAATTTTTTATTTAGTAAGAAGTCCTATTACTTTTATGCAAAAAACAAATAATGAGGAAAAAGAAAAATTAAATACATATATACAACAATTGAAAGATGATGGAAGAGAGATAAGTAGTGTTTATCCAGAAATTGATTTAATAAGGGAATATAATACAATAAAAGAAAAAAATCCTGATGATGAAACAGTTGAAAAATTAAATATACAAATGAATTTTCTAGGATTAGACTTAAGTAAAATACCTCAACAAAACATAACAGATTATACTGTTTATATTATACCAATTTTATATATATTATCATCATTTATTTCAATTAGAATGACAACAGCTATGCAACAAAAACAAGCTAACAATAATAAAGAAACAGTAATTGATGGAAAAACAGGAGAACAGTTAACAAAAAATGAAGATGAAAACGAATTAGATGCAGTAATGCAAACAAATAAGATGATGTCATGGATGATGCCAATAATGTCAATTTCAATTGCATTTATAGCACCATTAGGACTGGCTCTATATTGGCTAATAAATAATATTCTTATGATTTTAGAAAGATTAGTATTAAATAAAATTTTAGATAAATAAGAATCTTGAGGAGGAATAACTTATGGAAAAAACTATTATTTCAGAAGGAAAAACTACAAATGAAGCTATAGAAAATGGTTTAAAAAAATTAAATGTTTCTAAAGATAGAGTAGATATAAAAGTTTTAGAAAATGAAGATAAAAGAAGTTTTTTTAGTATTTTAGCACCTAGAGTAGTAAAAGTAGAAATGACATTAAAAGAAAATTTTAAAAAAGAGGAAATAGAAAGAAAAATAAAAGAGATAGAGTTGAGCAAAGATGAACAACAAAAGGCTAAAGAAAATGTAGAAAAATTCTTAGAAGATTTTATAAAAGGATTACCAGAAGGAACTACTTATAACATAAAAACATCATCACAATATATATATGTAGATATAGTAAATAAAGATTTAGGATATTTAATTGGATATAGAGGTGAAACTTTATATTCTCTTCAAAATATATTATCAGCAATAGCTGGAAAAGGAATCGAAAATAAGGTTAGAGTTATTTTAGATATAGAAGGATATAAAGAGAAAAGAGAAAAAACATTAGAAGAATTAGCAGAAAAAATAGCAAAAACAGTTATAAGAACTAAAAAATCTGTTAAATTAGAACCTATGCAAGCATATGAAAGAAAAATTATTCATAGTAAATTACAAAAAAATCCAAAAGTAGAAACATCAAGTGTAGGGGAAGAACCATATAGAAGAGTTATAGTATCTTTAAAAAAATAAAATAAATAGATAAAATCGGAGGTCAAAGGTCGGATTTTACAAATACATTGTAAGCCCGCACTTTGACCTTTTATAAAGGAGAAATTAATATGAGTACAATTGTTTCAATATCAACGGCTCCTCGGAATAGGGGGAATAGGGATTGTAAGAATGAGTGGAAAAGATAGTTTTAAAATATTAGATAAAATTTTTAAACCTAAATTTAAAAATAATATAGATAAAATAAAGGGATATACCATTAAATATGGAAATATTGTTGATGGAGGAGAAATAATAGATGAAGTTTTAGTTTCATATTTTAAATCACCTAAAAGCTACACAACAGAAGATATGTGTGAAATTAATTCACATGGCGGAAATGTTATTTTAAGAAAAATATTAGAAATTTGTTTAAAAAATGGTGCTGATTTAGCAGAACCAGGAGAATTTACCAAAAGGGCTTTTTTGAATGGAAGAATAGACTTATTACAAGCAGAATCAGTTATAGATATTATTGAAGCAAAGTCAGAAAAAGAAGCGAAAACAGGAATTAATCAATTAAAAGGAATATTGTCAAATGAAATTTCAAAGATAAAAAAACAAATATTAGATGTAATGGTAAATATAGAAGTTTCTATTGATTATCCAGAATATGATGTAGAAGATGTAACAAATAAACAAATAATGGATATGTTAACAAATGTCGAAAAGGATTTAATAAAATTAGAAAATAGTTTTGATGAAGGCAAAATTTTAAAAGAAGGTATAAAGACAGCAATTATAGGAAGACCAAATGCAGGAAAATCATCTCTTTTAAATACAATGTTAAAAGAAGATAGAGCAATTGTTACGGAAGTAGAAGGAACAACAAGAGATACAATAGAAGAATTTATAAATATAAAAGGAATACCTCTTAAATTAATAGATACAGCAGGAATAAGAGAGGCTAAAGATGAAGTAGAAAAAATAGGAATAGAAAAATCAAGAGAAATTGCGAAAGAAGCGGATTTAGTTATAGCAATATTTGACAGTAGTAAAGAGCTAAATTCTGAAGATTTAGAAATACTAAAATTAATAAAAGGTAAAAAATCAATTATTATACTAAATAAAATAGATTTAAATGTTATTTTAGATGAAAATGATGAGAGATTAAAAGCAGTATCTGATAATATTGTTAAAATATCTACTTTAAAATATCAAGGAATTGAGGAATTATACAATAAAATTAATGAACTTTTTAATTTAAATGAAATTAATTTAGGTAATGAAATTATAATTACAAATATTAGACATAAAAATTTAATTACTAAAGCAATAGAAAATGTAAAAAGGACAAAAGAAAGTATAGAAAATAAAATGCCATTAGATATAATCGCAATTTCTATAAAGGATATTTTGGAAGATTTAGGCAATATAACAGGTGAAGTAGTGAGTGAGGATATAATAAATGAAATTTTCTCAAAGTTTTGTTTAGGAAAATAATTATCACAAGAAGTATGAAAATAAAAAATAAGACAATTTAATATAAAAATAATATAATTTTATATTAAAAAACAAAAAACGGTTAAAATCGATTTTAAAACAAATGAGAATGTTTAATCATATAATACAAAATTTAATGTATTTATATTTTTAAAACAAATAAAAGCACGAATAACATAATATTACAACGATAAGGTAAATTTTACTAAATATAAGAAAAAGCAAACAAAAGTGTTGAAAAATAAAAGAAAAGTTAAAAAATATAAAACCTATTAGTTAAGAATTCATAAGTAAAAAGTTACATACTTTGCAAAAAAACAAGAATTTCTGTTTCACAAGGAAGTAAAAAATATTGAAATAAGGAACAATTTATATAATATGGAGGAAAGATAAAATGAATTATATAGCAGGAGAATATGATGTAGCAGTAATAGGTGCAGGACATGCTGGTTGTGAAGCAGCATTGGCAGCTGCTAGATTAGGAATGAAAACTTTGATATTTTCAATTAGTTTAGAAGCAATAGCAAATATGCCATGTAATCCGCATATTGGAGGAAGTTCAAAAGGACATCTTGTTAGAGAAATAGATGCATTAGGTGGAGAAATGGGAAAAAATATAGATAAAACAATGATACAAATTAAAATGTTAAATACTTCAAAAGGTCCAGCAGTTCATTCATTGAGAGCTCAGGCAGATAGAAAAAAATATCAAGTTGAAATGAAACATACATTAGAAAAACAAGAAAACTTAGAAGTAAAACAAGCAGAGATTATAGATATTAAAGTTGAAAATGGAACAGTAAAAGCAATTGAAACAGATGTAGGAGCAATTTATAATGTAAAGACAGTTATTTTAGCTACAGGTACATATTTAAAAGGAAAAATATTTATTGGAGATTATTCAAAGGAAAGTGGTCCAGATGGTGTGGCAGCAGCAAATAAACTATCAGATTGTTTAAAAAAATTAGGGATTGATTTAATTAGATTTAAAACAGGTACACCAGCAAGAATCAATAAAAGAAGTATAGATTTTAGTAAAATGGAGGTACAAAAAGGAGATAAAGGAATAGAGTCATTTTCATTTGAGAATGAACCAAAGGAATTTGAACAAGTGGATTGTTATTTAACTTATACTAATGAGAAAACTCACGACATAATTCGACAAAATTTGCATAGATCACCATTATATAGTGGAATGATAGAAGGTACAGGCCCTAGATATTGCCCTTCAATAGAAGATAAAGTTGTAAGGTTTAGTGATAAACCAAGACATCAAGCTTTTGTAGAACCAGTTGGGTTAGATACAGAAGAAATGTATATTCAAGGAATGAGTTCATCACTTCCTGAAGATGTTCAAATAGCTTTGTATCATACAATACCAGGATTAGAAAAAGCAGAATTTACAAGACCTGCATATGCAATAGAATATGATTGCATAGATCCATCAAATCTAAAACTTTCATTAGAATATAAAGGAATAGAAGGTTTATTTATGGCAGGGCAAATAAATGGTACATCTGGATATGAAGAAGCAGCTTGTCAAGGATTAATAGCAGGTATTAATGCAACTCAAAAAATAAAAGGAAAAGAGCCATTAATTTTAGATAGAACACAAGGATATATAGGCGTTTTAATTGATGATATTGTTACAAAAGGAACAAATGAACCATACAGAATGATGACTTCTAGAGCGGAATATAGATTACTTTTAAGACAAGATAATGCAGATTTAAGATTAACTGAAATAGGTCATGAAATAGGATTGATTTCAGATGAGAGATATGATAAATTTAAAACAAAAATGAAAAACATAGAAAAAGAAATAAAAAGGCTAAAGGATAAAATAGTAAAACCATCTAAAGAAGTAAATGAATTGCTTAGAAGTAATGGAACATCTGAACTTACAACAGGAACAAAAATGTCAGAGTTATTAAAAAGAACAGAAATAAATTATGATAAATTAGCTAAAATAGATAATGAAAGACCAAATCTTACAAAGCAGGAGCAAGAAGAGGTAGAAATACAAATTAAATATGAAGGATATATAAAAATGCAAGAACAACAAGTAGAAAAATTTAAAAAATTAGAAAGTAAAATCCTACCAGATAATATTGATTATGAAAAAATAAATGGAATTAGTTTAGAAGCAAGACAAAAATTAAATAAATTTAAACCACATTCTATAGGACAAGCATCTAGAATATCTGGAGTATCACCTGCTGATGTGTCAGTATTGCTAGTTTATATGCAACAATTAAATAAAAGGTAAGAGGTTATTATGAAAGAGAAAGAATTTTTTAGTAAGATAAAAGAATTATCTGATTGTTTAGAAATAAACATTGAAGAGGAACAGAGTAAAAAATTATATATTTATATGAATTTATTAATAGAATGGAATCAAAAAATCAATTTAACAGCTATTACAGATCCACAAGATATTATATTAAAGCATTTTATAGATTCAATTACAATAACAAAAGAAATAGAGAAAAATTCTAAAGTGGTTGATATAGGAACAGGTGCGGGATTTCCAGGAATTCCTTTAAAAATCTTAAGAGATGATTTAGAAATAGTATTAGTAGATTCACTAAATAAAAGAATTAATTTTTTGAATTTAGTAATTGATAAATTAGGTTTAAAAAATATAAAAGCAATACATTCTAGAGTAGAAGAGTTTGGACAAAATGGGGAATATAGAGAAAAATTTGATTATGCTACATCTAGAGCAGTTGCAAAATTATCTGTATTATCAGAATATATGATTCCTTTAGTAAAATTAAATGGAAAAGTAATATGTATGAAAGGCTCTGAAATAGAAGAAGAAATAAATCAAGCAACAAAGGCAATTTCAGTTCTAGGAGGAAAAATTAGAAAAATAGAAAGTTTTAAACTTCCTAATAGTGATATTTCAAGAAATAATATTATTATTGATAAAATAAAACACACATCTAGTAAATATCCTAGAAAACCAGGTATGCCATCAAAAAATCCAATAAAATAATAAAAAAGTCAATAAATTTTTAGTTTTTTATTGACTTTTTTTATATATTTTTATATTATTATAATGTAAAAACAAACAAACTTATAGATAAAAATTAACTAAAAATGGAGGCAATAAAATTGGGAAAAATTATATCAGTAGCAAATCAAAAAGGTGGAGTAGGAAAAACAACAACAACAGTTAATTTAAGTGCAATCTTAGCAAAAAAAGGTAAAAAAGTTTTATTAATAGATGCAGATCCTCAGGGAAATGCAACGAGCGGATTAGGTGTAGAAAAAAATTTAGAGCTTTCTACATATGATGTTTTAGTAAATGAAACAGCCATTAAAGATGTAATACAAGATACAACTATTAAAAATTTAAAAGTATGTCCATCTAATATTAATTTAGCTGGAGCAGAGGTTGAGCTTGTTTCAATGATGTCAAGAGAGCAAAGATTAAAAGAAAGATTAGATGAAATAAAAGATAAGTTTGATTATATTTTAATTGATTGTCCACCATCATTAAGTTTAATTACTTTAAATTCTTTTACAGCATCTGATAGTGTTTTAATACCTGTACAGTGTGAATATTATGCATTGGAAGGATTGGGAGAATTATTAAATACATTTAATTTAGTAAAAAGACATTTAAATAAAAATCTTCAAATAGAAGGAGCTCTACTTACTATGTATGATATGAGGACAAACCTTTCTAATCAAGTAGTTGAGGAAGTTAAAAAATATTTTAATGATAAAGTATATAAAACTGTAATTCCAAGAAATGTAAGATTAAGTGAAGCTCCAAGCTATGGAATGCCAATTACTGAATATGACAAGAGATCTAAAGGAGCAAAAAGTTATATTAAATTTGCAAAAGAATTTCTTAAAGAAAATGGTTAAAGAAATTTTAATAAAAAGATAGGGAGGTATTTGAATGGCTAAGAAAACAGGATTAGGAAAAGGGTTAGATGCATTATTTGGACCAACTCCAGAAGAGGAAAAAATGCAAGAAAATGATACATTGAAAAATTTGAAAGTTAATGAAGTAGAACCAAATAGAGATCAACCAAGAAAGAGGTTTGACCAAGAAACTTTAGAAGAATTAGCTCAATCCATAAAAGAATATGGATTAATTCAGCCAATAGTCGTTACTAAAAAAGATGGATATTATAGTATAATTGCTGGTGAAAGAAGATGGAGAGCTTGTAAAATTGCAGGGTTGAAAGAAATTCCGGCAATTATAAGAGAAGATAATGAAAAAGTTAATTCAGAGATTTCTTTAATTGAAAATATGCAAAGAGAAGATTTAAATCCTTATGAAAAAGCTTTAGGTATTAGAACTTTAATTGATACTTATGGATTATCACAAGAAGATGTGGCAAAAAAATTAGGAAAAGGAAGAAGTACTATTGCTAATTGGGTAAGAGTTTTAAATTTAGAGCCACGTGTATTAGAAATGGCAAAAGAGGGTAAAATATCTGAAGGACTTTGTAAAGCATTGCTTGCTATTACTGATCCGGAAAAACAATATCAGACAGCAATTCAAATGCTAGAAAGAAAAGCGACTGTTAGACAAGTTGAAAAAAAAGCAAAGGTGAAAGAAACTAGAGAAGAGCAAAAAAGAAATCATATTTTATATAAAAGCATAGAGGATAATTTTCAAAGTTTTTTTGGAAGTAAGGTTAGATTAGATCCCGGAAAAAGGAGAGGAAAAATTATTATTGAATATACTTCAAATGATGATTTAGAAAGAATATTAAGTTTAATTAAATAATAGAAAAGAGGGAATAAAATGGAACGTTTAGTGGAAATGCTAAAAACAGATGAACTTATATTAGCTATGGCAGTAATGATGATTTTGCTATTATTAGTAGTTATTGTTATGCTAATAAGGTTTTCTGTTTTAAATAAAAGATATAAAAGTTTTATGAAGAAATTAGGTAATGGCAAAGATATACAAGAAGATTTAGAAAATTATATTCATAGAGTAGATAAAGTTGAAAAACAAAATGGAGAAATACAAAGTCAAGTTGAAATATTAAATACTGATTTGAAAAAATGTATTCAAAAAGTTGGTATTGTTAGGTATAGTGCTTTTAAGGATACAGGAAGTGATTTGAGTTTTACGCTTGCATTATTAGATGAGAATAATGATGGGGTAGTATTAAATGGTATTTATTCAAGGGAGATGTCTAATATTTATGCAAAACCAGTAAAAAATGGAGAATCTACTTATACAATTTCAGAAGAAGAAGCAAAGGCTATTCAAAAAGCTATAGAGTCAGATGAAATTATTAAATAAATAGATTTTTATAATTTAAAAAAAGTGAAAAATCAAAAAATTACTATTGACAAATGTCTAGAAAAATGCTAATATAAATAATGTCGCCGACATTTGTCAATAGATATGGAGAGGTGGTCGAGTTGGTTTATGGCACCAGTCTTGAAAATTGGCGTGCGTTAATAGCGTACCGTGGGTTCGAATCCCACCCTCTCCGCCAAGAAAAAACATGTGTATTTTATAAAAATAAAGCATACATGTTTTTTTGTTTTTTATAAATATTACATTCAATAAATAATATAAGAAAATTAGAAAATAATTGTGAATTCTTAGTAATAATGTTCAGTTTTTAATATTGAAATATTAGTAAAAATGTTCCAATAGTTTTTAATACAAT
>CANPZA010000002.1 GCA_947588915.1 uncultured Clostridia bacterium | reverse complement strand
AATGAGTGAAAATGAAAAAGAAAAAAAAGAAGAAAATGTAAAAGGTTTTAAAACAGTAAAAAATCCAGATACATATAAAAATGTCTACAAAAGTGAATCTTCAAAAAATAAAATAGGATTTTGTAAAAGTGTTTTAATACCTTTTGTTAGTGGTGTAGTAGGTTGCGTGGTAGTGCTTCGGCACATGTTTTGGGATTCCATCTATTCGCAATAGTATCTTAAAAATGAATTCTAAAAACAGCTATAATTCAAGTTCTAGTAGTAATCAAAATTCAGGCTATGTAAGCCAAACATCTCTTTCAGATTATTCAGATACTTCAATTTATGCAGCAAATAAAGTTTTACCATCTATTGTAGGTATTAAAGTTGATTATAATGTAAATTCTCTAATGTCTATGTTTGGTATGCAATCTGGAACTACTACAGCTACAGCAAGTGGTTCTGGAATAATTATCAGTGAAGATGGCTATATTTTAACTAATAACCATATAGTTTCTACTTCTTCTTCTGAATCATATTATGAAGTTTCTGAGGCTACTAAGGTAACAGTTACATTATTTAATGATGAAACAGAATATGAAGCTAAAATTATTGGTAAAGATGAAGAAACTGATTTAGCTGTTATTAAAATCGAAAAAAACGGTTTATCTGCTGCTGAATTTGCCGATTCTGATAATATAAAAGTTGGAGAATTTGCAATGGCAGTTGGAAATCCTTTAGGTATGCAAAGTAGTATAACTTGTCGGAGTTATTAGTGCAGTAAATAGAGAAGTGACTGATTCAGATGGTAAAAAATTTACTTTAATACAAACAGATGCTGCTATAAATTCTGGTAATAGTGGTGGTGCTTTAGTAAATAGTGAAGGAAAGGTAATTGGTATAAATACTCTAAAACTTTCTGGAACAGGTATTGAAGGAATGGGATTTGCTATTCCGATAAATTCAACTACAGATATTACATCTCAATTAATTCAATATAGTAAGGTAAAAAGACCATATATTGGAATTTCTGGTATGGATTTAGATGAAGATACAGCTAAAAGAAATAATTTAGTCGTTGGTATATATGTAAGATCTGTTGATGATTTCTCTGCAGGAGAAAAAGCAGGTATTAAAATTGGTGATGTAATTATTGAAGCAGATGGTAAAAAAATTAAAACTATGGATGAGTTAAACGAAATTAAAAATACTCATAAAATTGGTGATGAAATGAAAATAAAAGTTAATCGTGATGGTGATGAAAGAGACTTAACAATTAAACTTGGTGAACAACCTTAAAGTTCTATATGATAGATAATAAATCCCTAAAGTAATAAACTACTTTTAGGGATTTATTGATTTTGTATACCATATTTTTATAATTATTTCAACTATTTTTATATAAATCATTTTTCTAACTTTTCACTTTCAATTCACACAAAGGACAAAATGTATTGTTAAGATTTAATTAATCAGTAATAACTTGTATTATTGATTTGAAATAAAAAACATCCCCTTTTATTTTCAAATAAAGAGAAGCAATTTTGCTTCTCTTTATTTAATTTATATTATTATTAAGTCCATTTCACTCGTAAATGTTTCATTTCCATAAGGATAAATTATATATAAGGTATTATCAGTTAAATAAAATTCTTTAGAATTCCTTATTTTATAAATATCACTTTTAACATCTCTATTATAAATATTATAACCCAAATTCTTTAAACTTTCTACTCTTTGTTGTGATTGTTTAATTGTGTCATTTATTTTATTTTGTGTTTCAGATATATCTACACCTTCTATTTTTAATACTTCTTCTAATGTAATTGCTTTATTATTTCTTAAGTCATAATTATAAGTTTGTATAATTACTCTTTGAGCACTAGAACCTTCTTTTAAATTAGAACGAATTATTAAAGATAAAATATCATTTTGTACATTTGCAGTATATTCGACTGTATAAATTGTATTTTTATTTTCACTTTCCAATATACTATTAGTCTTATCTATAAAGTCTTCTATTTCTTTATTATATTCATCTATTACTTTATTATCAATATTTATATAAGGTATATTCACATCTAAATCATAACTGTTCAATTTATTTTCTTTTCTTTGTATATTTGTATAAACAATAGGCTTATCATTCTCTTTTTTCTTAAATCCTATCTGTATTTCAGGATTATTAATATTATTTATAAAAATTTGGTCAAATTCTGAAAGTAATAATTCTATTTGTTCATCTGTTTTATTTCCAAATTTTACTTCACCTTTAATTCCTATTAATCTTCCTATATCTATTCTTGCATAAAATTGCACATAAAAAGCTATTATCGTAGAAATAATACAAATTAATATAATTACTATATAAATGATCAGTTGTTTTTTACTTATTCTATTATTTTCTGGTAATACTACATTCATTCTTATTCCTCTTTCTTTTTTGCTATTGCATATTATAACATTAATAGAAGTTTTTATCAACATTTTTAATTAATATTATATTAGCATATATATAGTTTATAGCCAAAATTTTTATATCTTATACTTTAAAAAAGTTGACTATTTTATGATTTTGAGGTATTATATTATAGATTAAATTTATATAGAAATGAGGAATTAAAAACTTATGTTATGTTCAGAATGTAATAAAAATCCAGCAATAATTTTTTATAAAAAAATAGAAAACGGTAAAGAGTCTATGGAAGGATATTGTTATGAGTGTGCAAAGAAAAAAGGAATTAATCCAAATGAAGTATTATCAAAGCAAAATGATATCCTATCAAAAGATAAAATAAATTTATCAGATATGACTAAACAATTTGAAAGTATATTTAAAGATTTAGCGGAAAATATTAATCTAGAAGATATTGAAAATATTGAAGGTGCAATTACCTTTGAAAATACAGATGAAACAGATGATCCAAATGGTAATCCACATAGAATTACTGGTGCAGCAATACCTCTTGGTTCAATATTCTCTGGTATGATGAATAATCAAAATAAAGGTCATGAAGAACAAGAAGAACCTATTGGTAGCAGAAAAAAAGTAAAAGTAGAAAAAAAGAAAAATATAAAAAATAAAAGAAAAAAATTCTTAGATACTTATGGAACTAATTTAAGTTTTAAAGCTAAAAATAATGAACTTGATCTTGTAATACGGACGTGACAAAGAAATACAAAGAATGATTCAAATTTTGAATAGACGATCAAAAAATAATCCTTGTTTAATAGGTGAACCTGGTGTCGGTAAAACCGCAATAGCTCAAGGATTAGCTATAAAAATTGCAAATCAAAACGTTCCAGCTAAACTTTTAAACAAAGAAGTCTATCTCTTAGATATGACTGCTGTAATTGCAGGTACACAATTTAGAGGTCAATTTGAATCTAGAATGAAAGGTATCATTGATGAATGTAGAGAATATGGAAATATTATATTAGTAATTGATGAAATTCATAATATTATTGGTGCTGGTGATGGAGAACATTCTATGAATGCAGCAAATATCTTAAAACCTGCTCTATCAAATGGAGAAATTCAATTAATTGGTACTACAACTCTAAAAGAATATAGAAAATATATTGAAAAAGATTCCGCTTTAGAGCGAAGATTTCAACAAATCTTAGTTGAAGAACCAACTGTTGATGATTCTATTGGAATTTTGGAAGGAATTAAAAAATATTATGAAGAATATCATAAAGTAAAAATATCTTCTGATGTAATTAGGCAAACAGTCATTATGTCAGAAAAATATATTCATGATAGATTCTTACCAGATAAGGCTATAGATATATTAGATGAAGCTTGTTCTAGAATCAATTTAGAAAACAAAGATTTATATAAATTAGAAATGTTAAAACAAGAATTATCTAGTGTTCAAGCTGAAAAAGAAGAAGTTATTGCAGCAGATTCTACTGAAGATTATCAAAAAGCTGCCGACTTAAAAACTCGTGAATGTCAATTGATTGAAGAAATTGATAAATTAAATAGCAAAATGAAACTAAAACAAATTACAGTTCAGGACATTGCAAATGTTATTGAAAGTTGGACTAAAATACCTGTTAAAAAAATTACAGAAGCTGAAACTCAAAAATTATTAAACTTGGAAACAAATCTTCATAAAAGAATTATTGGTCAAGAAGAAGCTGTTAGTAGCGTTTCAAGAGCAATTAGAAGAAATCGTGCAGGATTACAAAATTATAAAAGACCACCTTCTTTTATATTTGTCGGACCAACTGGTGTTGGAAAAACAGAACTTGCAAAATCTTTAGCATATGAAATGTTTGGAAGTGAAGATTCTATAATAAGAATAGATATGTCTGAATATATGGAAAGTCATTCAACTTCAAAATTAATAGGTGCACCTCCAGGATATGTTGGTTATGATGATGCAGGACAATTGACAGATAAAGTTAAAAGAAAACCTTATTCTATTATACTACTTGATGAAATTGAGAAAGCCCATCCAGATGTGTTTAACATTTTACTTCAAGTACTAGATGATGGAAAATTGACTGATAGTCAAGGAAATACAGTTAGCTTTGCAAATACTATTATAATTATGACCTCTAATGCAGGCTCTAACTTAAACAATAATTCTATTGGATTTGGCGGTCATACAATAAATAAAAATAAAATTATAGATAGCTTAAAAGATGTATTTAGACCAGAATTTTTAAATAGAATTGATGAAATCGTTGCATTTGACCCTCTTACTCAAGAGCAATTATTACAAATAGTAGATTTAATGCTAAAAGATACTATAAATGCTTTAAAAGAAAAAGATATAAAAATTGAATTTACAAAAGATGCTAAAAACTATATTTTGGAGAATGGAACAGATATAAAATTTGGAGCAAGACCTTTAAGAAGAGCTATTCAAAAATATATAGATGATGAACTTTCTGAAATGATTTTACGCTCAGAACTAGTAGATGGAAAAACAGTTGAAGTAAATTTAAATAATAATAAATTAAATTTTGTAATAAAATAGGAGAAAATTATGTTAAAGCATGTACCTAATATATTAACTGTAATCAGATTTTTATTAATACCAGTAATAGTATTTTATATTTTTTCAGGTAATTTTATACTAGCATTTGTATTTTTTACTATTTCTGGTTTTACAGATATAGCAGATGGATTTATTGCAAGGAGGTTTAATTTAATTTCTAATTTTGGAAAATTAATGGATCCCTTAGCTGATAAATTAACTACAATATCTACTTTGGCTTCTCTTGTTTTGACTAATATCATACCTATATGGATTTTACTAATTGTATTATTAAAAGAATTTATAATGATTTGTGGTGCTTCTTTCCTTTATGGAAAAGATGTTGTGGTTTATAGCAGATGGTATGGAAAACTAGCAACTGTATTGTTTTTTATAGCAATAGTAATTTCTTTATTATTCAAACAATTTGAAATCACTGGTATATGGCGCAATTTAGATTTAGGATTATATACATTTGCTTTAATATCAACTATTTTTGCATTAATAATGTATGTAAAGGATTTATATAAAAAAGGATTTATTGATAAACAAGATTTAAAAAAGGAAGTAACTGTTGATAAAAAAGAAAAAAGAAAAAAATAATAAACATATAAAAGGAGGGTCCCTATTTAGCACCCTCCTTTCGTACTTTCATCAAGTCCGGATATCTTTCACCGATTATTTTTAGTTTTTATATTTTAAATTTAATATTTTAATTTTCCTCCACTTATTATTATTATTAGTTACTAAAAGTTGAAAAATTAAAATATTGTCGGTGCCCGTATTAGCCTCATAATGTTATTCTCCTTTCCCTTGATGTGTGAACTTTATGTTCAGATACATTTATATTATAGCATATTACTTAACATAAGTCAAGTTTTATTCAAAATCTTCTATTAATTTATTTAAATCTTGCTTACCATTTACTTTAATTCCACTCTCCATAATAATTTTATCTGTTTGTGGTAAATATTCTGTACTAATTCCTGTTGTTTCTTCTTTGTTTAAACTTCCATCTTCTAGAATTTTATAAATAGTAACTAATCCATTATCATCTTTAACCAGATAATGTTCATTACATTCCCCTTCTTTTTCTTGATATAAAACAATTTCATTACTTGTAAAACTTTCAATTGTACAATCTGGATACTTCTTTTGTATTTCTTCTTTATTTAAATTAACTAGATTTTCTGGTATATTTAAATATTGTTCAGTTGTATGTTGACATTTTCTATAATAAGTTTTTATTGTTAATGAAGCATTTGGAGATACTTTTTCTCCTTCTGAATTAGTTTTCATAGTTTCTTGTTGCATCATTTCATATTCATCAGTACATTCATCATAAATTTCATTTTCTGAAACTTCTTCATGTTCTTCGATCTCTTCTACTTTATTATTTGAATTCATTATAGAAAAGGCTAAGAATATGGCACTAATTGTTACAACAATTGATATAATTGCTATAATTATTTTATTCATAAACTGTCTCTCCTTTAATTACTTTTTATACTAGTATTTCCTTTTTTTCTAAAATTATACAAATTCAACTCTTATGAAAGAATTTTTCATATTTTTATTATATTTAGCTATTTATATGTTTTTTCACTCTAATTTTTCCATTATGATTTATTAAAATTTCTATTTCTCCATACATGTCTGTTCTATATATGTTAATATGTTTATTATTTAATCTAGTAATTACATCTTCAGATGGATGTCCAAAATTATTATTTTCTCCTACACCTATTAAGGCAATTTTAGGATTTACTTTACTCAAAAATTTATCTGTCGTAGAAGTTTTCGAACCATGATGAGCTATTTTTAAGATATCTGCATCTATATTTATATTTTCTTCTAATATTGTATCTTCTGCTTCTTTCTCAATATCTCCTGTAAACAACATAGAAATCTCATTGTAATGTAATTTAGCTACTATAGAATTATTATTTAAAATATTATCTTTTAATAATTTTTTCTTTGGCCATAAAACATCAAAATAAAGATTATTTTCGATTTGAATTCTATCTCCTTTTTCTACTATTATCACATTTACTTTTTTTACTCTTATAATATCTAAAAATAATTGATATTGAGTACTATCTTGTCCTTGTTTTGCTATAATAATATTTTTTACATTTAATTGTTCTAAAACAGAAATTATTCCGCCTACATGGTCTTGGTCAAAATGACTGATAACAATATAATCTAACCCGAGTATATCCTCTATCTAATAAATAAGGTATTAATGTTTGTTTTCCAACATCATAATTATTACTTAAACTTCCCCCTCCATCTATTAATATGGTCTTATTAGTAGGAGTTACAATAAATGTACAATCTCCTTGTCCGACATCTACAAAATATATTTTTAAATCTTGAGGAAGAAAATGAAAACCTGTAATTATAATACTTACAATAATCATACATACAATATTTCTTTTCTTTTTGCTATTAAATTTATATTTGCATAATTCAATTAAATTTCTTACTCTTTTTTGTGTTCCATTTGTTTTTTTTAAAGTGTATATCTTATAAATATATTTTCCTATAAATACTATAAAAAAATAGAAAATAATAAATAATATATTAGGTGTTGGAACATAAATTTTAGAAAATGGCAATTTACTAAAATTACAAATGGCAATTAAAATTTCAATACCTAAATTTATTATTACAATAAATAACTTAGCTATTGGCATATAAATCAATGAAACAATAATACATAAAAATGAGAAAACAATAATAAGTCCAATAATTATACTTACTAATAAATTACTAATTAAAGAATAAATTCCTATGATATTAAAATTTGATATTAAGATTGGTAAAATCATAATTTGAGCAGATATTGTAACTGATAAAATCTCTTTAATTGATTTAAATTCTTTTAAATTTTTCTTAATTTTTATTTTATCAAATATATTTTGAATAGTTGAATTAAATATAATAATACTTATTGTTCCTAAATAAGAAAGTTGTAATCCAACATCAAGAATTAAAAATGGGTTATATATTAAAATTATAAATAAAGAAATTCCAATCGAATTCCATATATCATTTTTTCTATAAAAAAGTCCTGAACTAATTACTAAAACTCCCATTATGCTTGCTCTGATTATAGATGGAGAAAATCCAGTAATTAAAGTATATCCTATTAAAAATATAATTGTAACTATTTTTGTATATTTTTTTCCTATTAATCTTTTAAGTAATATATTAAGACCTATTACTATATATCCAATATGCATCCCTGATATAGCAAGAACATGTGATATATTTAATACTTGAAACTCTTCTTTTAAATCTTCTTGTATGTCTTGCTTATCACCTAATAGTAAGGCTTTTATGATTATTGCTTTTTCATCTGAAAATATTTTTTCTATATTTTCTCTAATCTTTATATTAATATCATTTGCAAATTGAAATAATAAATTTAATTGTTTTTTAGCTTTTACATCTACTTTGTCTACTTTAATTCTTCCTACTACTTTTAAAGTTTTTAAATATTTACTATCATCATATCCTTTGTAATTTCTTTGCATAGAAGGTTTTATATATTTCCCTTTTATCTGTATTTTATCTCCATATTCTAATTCTTCCACATTTTTTCCTACTTGTATATACATATTAAAATTAGAGTTCAATATCTTAACTTTATATAAATCATAATATTGTTTCTGTGTTCTTGAACTTATTATAATAGCTGTTAGCTCAATATCTTGATTATCACTATATGTTTTTTCATATTGATTATTTTTATATAATATTACTATATTGGAAATAATAGAAAATATAACTAGAATTAAAATAATTTTACTATTTATAATTAATTTTAAATACCTACTATATCGATGAATTGACAATAATTTAAATTTATTTTTTCTTCTTTTTTTGTTGAATTTTATATATATATAATATGTTGCAAATATTAGAATATAAAAAGGAACTATACTATTTTTTAAGTATAGCCCCCATAATATACCTATTATATATCCTATAACTGCAACTAAAATCGGTCTTTTTATCAAGTATATCCTCCTTTAATTGCCCCTTTACATTACTCTTCTTGCACACACATAATTACTATTATAATATCCTGAACTTAATGTACTTATTATAACTCCCTTATTTGAATTAGCAGCATGTATAAAGCTTCCTCCTCCAATATATATACCTACATGGCTAATTCCACCATTACCAAAGAAAACTAAATCTCCTGCTTGTAAATTACTTCTATCTACAGCTACACCATTACCTGCTTGTGCTGCTGCTGTTCTACTTAAACTTACACCATGTAAACCATATATGTAAGAAGTAAATCCTGAACAATCAAAACCAGTTGATGGTGAAGATCCTCCCCAAACATATCTATATCCTAAATATTGTCTTGCTGTTTCAATAACTGTAGCTCCTTTTCCTGGTGCAGCTACTGATGATTGTTGTGTTGCAACTTGAGTTTCCTGGTTTGTTGTCGCTTGTCTTGGAGTTGTTTGACTTCTTGATGTCTCTTGTTTTTGAGTAGCTAATAGTGAAGATAAAATATATCCTTCTTTGTCATTTACTTTAGCTTTACTCCACCCATTTGACTCTTCTACTACATTTACTGCTGTATTAACTGTTAATGTAGCTACAACTTCAGATGTAGTATTTGCTTCTTTTCTCATATTAACACTTGATTCTTTTACATATAATGTCTTATTTACTACTTGTACTTGAGGCTCTGTTGGTGCAACTGGTTCTTCAACTACAGGTGCTTGAACCTCTGCTTGTTTTTCTTCTGGTTTTTGTAATTTTTCTTTTCTTATCCAACCTTTTGCTGTTTTTGTTTCTACACATGCCCAATTATTTACAATTTCTACAACATTAACTTCTTCATCTTTTTTTACTTCAATTATATCTGTTGCATTTATAATTGGTACTATTTTTAATTTAGTATTTTCAGAAACAATTTTTTTACCAAGTTCTGTATCAGTATTTTCTACTGGTGTAGACTCTACTTGTTTTTGAGTTGTTTGCACATCATTATTAGTAGTATTTTCAGCTTGTGCCACTTCTCCATTTACAGTAATTACATCTTCCCTTAAATATCCTGTTATTCCACTGACTTTTACTTTGTACCAATTTTCTACTTTTTCTACTATTTCTACTTCTTGATCAATAGAAAGTAATTCTAGTATTTTTGAATTTTCATCTGCTGTTTCCCTAAGATTTGCTGTTTGTACACTTACTTTTGCAGTGTTTGCAGCTAAACTCATATTAATAAAAAACAAACTAACTATGCATACGGCTGCCATAATTACAATGCTTTTTATATTCATTTTACTTTTCATTTTTGTTACTCCTTAATTGATAATATATTATATTCCTTTTCAACATTATTAGTATACACAAAAAAAGAAATTTTGTCAAGTTTTTATTACCATTATTGTTAAAAAAATCCAGCAAAGCATAGGGAAATGGATACTTTGAAGGTTTTTTTATAAAATACTCATATTTATACATTTTTTAATTTCCTTTTTCACAGTTTTTTATATTTTTTTGCTAAATTGGGGTTGACAAAGGCTTTATTTTATAATATAATATTTTCGCTTATATGTATTTATATAAAACTTCTCCCCGGTAGTTTTATCTTAAATATATATAAAAATTTAACAAAGAAATAGGAGGGTAATTATTACCATGAATAATACAACATATAGTGCCAAAAGAAAAGATATAGTTAGCAAATGGTACATAATTGATGCATCTAATAAACCACTTGGTAGAGTTGCAACAGAAGCTGCAAAATTACTAAGAGGAAAACACAAACCAACATATACACCAAATATTGATACAGGTGATCATGTTATTATATTAAATTGTAAAGATGTTATTTTAACAGGAAATAAATTAAATCAAAAAATTTATAGACATCATTCTGGTTATATCGGAGGAATGAAAGAAGTTCCTGCAAAAGTAATGCTTGAAAAAAATCCAGAAAAGGCAATGACTTTAGCTATTAAAGGAATGTTACCTCATAACTCTTTAGGTAGAACTCAGTTAAAAAAATTAAGAGTATATGCAGGAGCAGAACATGAAAATCAAGCACAAAAACCAGAAGTATGGGAGGTAAAATAAAATGGCTAAAAAAGAAAAAATTGTTTTTTATGGTACAGGTAGAAGAAAAAGTTCTATTGCCAGAGTAAGATTATTAGAAGGTACTGGAAAAATTACTGTTAATGGAAAAGATATTGATGAATTTTTTGGATTAGAAACATTAAAAGTTATCGTTAGACAACCATTAACTGTTACAAATACAACTTCAAAATATGATGTAATCGCTACAGTTAAAGGCGGAGGATTTACAGGTCAAGCAGGTGCAATTAGACATGGTTTAGCTAGAGCTTTAAATGAAGCAAATTCAGAATATAGACCAGTTTTAAAATCAAATGGATTTTTAACAAGAGATCCTCGTATGAAAGAAAGAAAGAAATATGGTCTTAAGAAAGCTCGTAAAGCACCACAATTTAGTAAAAGATAATATTTTAAAACCCTTAGAAATACTAAGGGCTTTTATTTTTTATTCTTTTAATTCTTTTGCAACTATTACAAATCTTCCATCCTCTTGAGAATATTCACAAGTAGATAATGTTAGAAGTTGCTCTCCATAGGTCGCATTAACTCCTGTATCATACAAACTTACCGATTTTGCATTTTTTATATAACTATCATATTCTTCTTCATTTTTTGCATTTACAAAATAATAATATCTAAACACATTTTTTTCATTTTTATAATACACTCTTGAATAAAATACTGATAATATTTCATATATTGCATCTTTTTGCAAAGTTGTAAACTTAATCTTTGTATGGTTTTTATAAAAATCTTCACTTGCATATTTCATTAAATCTTCAAACATTAAACCTTCTTTATTTCTATGTCCATATATTAGATAATTACTACTTCCATTAATTAAATCAAATTCTTTATCTAAAAATAAACTACCTGCTACAGAATTTTCTTTTTTATAATTGTGTGTTAAATAAAAATCGTTATCTTTAGCTTGTAAAACTGGATAATTTACATTTGTCCCTTCTATTTCTATCCAAGCTATTATTTCATTATTAGTTTTTTGTAGTTCTTCTAATTGCAACATTCTCTCAGTTTTAGTATCAACAATTTCTGTTTCTTCTATTTCTATATCGTTTAATATTTCTTTATTGTCATCTCTATCTTTTTTACTATTATATATATAGTAACATATATATCCAATACATAATATAAATATAATAATTAATAATGCTAATAATATTGTTCGTGTATTTATTTTTTTGTTTTTTCTATGTTTTGCATTTCTTCTCATAAATATTACTATTTCCTCCTAATTATAGTGCTTATATTAATTAGAAAAAGAACGGACTAAATCCGCCCTTTATATTTTAAATATTAGTGTTTTTTATTTAATATTACTATTCCCATTGCTGAAACTATGGCTAATATTGTTGCATAACCTATCATATCTACTGTTCCAGTCTTTGGTGTTGCATCCTTGACATTATTATTTGATGGTGTAGCTGGTTCTTCAGTTTTTATGTTTTCAAATTTAATGTGTAATTCAATATCATTATTTATTTTTGAACTTTCATCAAATTTAGTTCCATCAGCATAATAAAGTCCAAGATATTTTTGACCTTCTTTAGGAGTTTTCATTTTTTCTAATTCTTGTTTATCAGCATCTGGAAGATTATCTAATGTTTGTTCTTTTTTCAAAGTAAATTCTCTTCCATCAACTACAACAGATACAACATCTCCAGATTTATCTAATGTAATATTCTTTGTATCTATTTGAACACTCACAGTTTGTTCTGCTTCTCCACTATTGTCCCAATCAAAATAATACTCTATAACAGTTCCATTGCTATCTAAACTCTTAAGTTTTTCATTATCAATATATGACCATGCTTGAAAATAATGAGGTGATTTACTAGAATCTTTCACATCCCAGAATTTTTTTGTTTGATTTCCTCTTACAAATGTAGATTTTTGTAATTGTTCATCTGTCATACCTTCTGGAGCTGTGATTTTTATTCCTATCCACCAACCATTTGTATTTCTTCCTTTAGCTGGATCTGCTGGACTCCATTTAATATCTAGCTTACTAAATTTTACTACAACTTTGTCAGTTCCAGTAATGCTAACAGTATTACTTGATCCCATTAGAGATTCAACAGTACCATACTTTGTTTCAGCCTCTACTTTATTTGATACAGCAAAAATCATTAAAAACGCACATAATAAAAGTGTTATTGTTAAAATTTTCTTAGACATTTTTATTTTTCCCCCTTTCTTTAATATAAGTTCTAAAAATATTATATCAAATATTAAAAATAAAAATCAATAAGTTTTTTACATAATTTCCTATAAAATCCATTTTTAAAAATCACAATATAACATAATGCAAATAATCTAAATAGAAATTAAGTAGGTTTCAAAACTATAAAACCTACTTAATTATTAAATAATATTAATTTTAAATGTAAAAAACTATATTAATCTATATATTCATTTCTTTTTTTAATCTTAATAATGCATTTGCATGCTTATCTGATAAATTATTCAATTGTTTTAATTTATCTAATGCTTCTTCAGTTGTATGAGCAGCTCTTAATACCTTATTTCTTTTTGCTACATAATTATTAGAAATATAATAATTATTAGTAACAAATGCTTTATTATTTTGTAATAATATTTCTATAATTTGAAATAGTTTTTCTATATTTCTAGAAGCTTGTTTGAAACAATCTGTGAAGAAATATGGTGCTATTTTATTATATATAATATCACTAATTATTGATATTAACTCCACACTATAACTAGGATTAATTCCACTTTGGTGCTCAACATTTACTCTTGCATTATTTGAATCTCCAACCTTTTGTCTTGGTTGTAAGTCTTTTAATTGTATTTTATTAAAATCTAGAACTTTGTCATAATATTTTTCCTTTTTTGTACAAAAACATAATTCATTTAATGCTTTCCATGCTAGTTTATATCTATTTGTTACATTTAAATATACATCATTATAGCCTGAATAATCTAACTTCTCTGATAATTTCTTTAAATTTATTGAATCAAAATATTTAACTGCACTCATAGTTATATCAATGATGTCATCCTCTCTTATTTGTTGTTCTAATCCTGCAATTTCATATTCAACACTTCCTAATGTTTCTATTAGACTATTTCTTATAGTAACAACAACAAAACATCTTACCTTAATATTAGTATCTTTTGGTTTATAGAAATTGCCTTCCTCTAATCCTAAAAATAATACTGTTTCTTTAAATTTAGGTTCATTCCAATGTTTCAGTAATGAATATATCTGTACTTCTATATTGTCCATAATTTTTAACATATAATCCTTTGAAACTTTTAATTGTATTAATTTTGGTTTTAGCACATTATTTAAATAATATTTTACTTCATTTTCTTCCATATCTTTTACTCCAATTATTATTTATAATATTATATCACTATTTTTTTAATAATGAAATAAATTTCTCAACTTCTTTTTTATCATTAAATCTAAAATAATATCCTATTTTTTCTTTTTCACAATTTTTATTAACATTTTCAATTATTTTATCTTTCATTAATATTTTCTCCTCTTACTAAAATTTTATTGCATCATTTCTAATGCATCACTCTCTGGATTTAATCCATCTAAATCATAATAAGTATCTGGTATTCTACCTACAATCACATTTTCCATAAGTAATACTTGATTTGTGATATTTTTTGATATATTTTCAAAAGGAGTTAATATTTCTAATTGACAATTAACTTGTAAATATATCCTATGTAAAGTTTGATTAACTCCTTGTGCAATAAACTCACTTTTTAAATCTGTTTCAACATTTCCAATTGGTGTGATTTTTATTTTTATATTAGGTCCTCTTCCAGCAAGTAATTTAAAACCTGTAAAGCTCCCGAAGTGCTATTTGTATGTCTTCCTTCCCTGTTTCATTTATTTCTTTTTGAATTTTATTTGCTACATCTGATATAATTTCATTAATAGAAATCACATTTGATTTAATCATTGTAATATTTCCTTCATTATCTTTTTCTATTGTATATAGTTCATCATAATTATGTTCTTTCATAACATTTGTAGCTTGTTCATTAGAAATAATAGTTGCTATTGATTCTGCTCTATTTTCACATAAATTATCAAATATAGGAAGTACTGCATCTAAAATAAGTTTTGCCGTAAAAAATGCTATAATTAAAATGACTATTAATGTAGTCATTTTCTTTACTTTTGTACTTCTTATTTTTCTTTTACCATTTATCACTATTTTAGGTATTTTTATTCTTGGTCTTGAATAAATCTTATACATAGTTAATTCCTGTTTTTACAAATCTAGGAATAAATAATTTTTGTCCTATAGAAATCTTATTTGCATCTTCTATTCCATTTGTTCTTACTATATCATCAACTGTACTTCCATATTTTTTAGCAATTTTCCACAATGTATCATCTTTTTTAACAATATAAAGTATTATACTATAATCTTGTTCTTCTCTTTCCCCATTTGTTTGTATTTCATCCATAACATTTATACTTGTATTTCTATACATATTATTATTCATCAATAAATCTATGTTACTTGTAACTATTCCTCCTTCTTGGACAATAAAATCTTGATTTGTTACTTCAACATCTAAACTACTATTTATATTTTCTGCATCATCAATATTATCTAGTGTATATTCAAAAGGTATTTTGCTATTTTTTATATTCATTTGTAAATCTGAATTTGATAATATAAAATTAATTTCTAAAGTTCCTGTATATAAAATTTTATTTCCTAATTTTTCTTGTCTTTCAATAATAGGATTAACATCAACATCTATTATTTGGTTATTTTCGATTTCATCTATTTCAATTGTTTCCCTTATTTGCTTAACTTCTTTCCTATATTGCTTACCTGTTATTGTTGTTATTTGTTTTTTATTAAATTCTAAGTTTTCACATGGGCTATATAAATCTTGAATTAGATTTATTTGTTTTTCTTCATAGACAATAGCCATTACTCCAACTTCTATTTCTATATAGATTGAATGTTCTTCTACAGAATTTGGTTTTACTACTGCATTTTTTATTTCATAATTTACATCACAAATATTTTCTTCTGTAACATTTGGTATATCAATGAAACCAACTATAGGTATTTTTGCTTCTATTAGATTGACTCTATTATCCTCTGTTAAATACATTATCTTCATTTTGGCTTCTGCTTTTGTTAAAATTTTATTATAGCTTATCTTGATATCCTTATCAACTATTGATATTTCTGTTTTTAATATTTCTGCTAAATTATCTATATTATTAATAGATATGTTATCTTTTGCATATATTTTATTTTCTCCCATACCAACTAAAGAATTTACTTTTAAATTTTCTTTTAGCATTTGTATTCCTTCTGTGTTTTGTATATCATTTACTATTTCTACATCTTCCTTTTCATATATTTTTATATCTACTTCTAAACTTGCTTTTATCCCTATCTTTCTGCCATTGATAACTCTACACTCTATAGATTTTAATTTTGTTTGTACTATAGTTTCCATTCCTTCCTTAGAATTTGGAACTGGGATTGATTCTGAAAAATCTAAGCTAGTATTTATTCCTCTTATTTTATCTTGTGTATCATCTGCTAAATACATTATATAAGTATTTATATTTCCATCTATTCTTATTTTTTCATCTAATGCCTCTTTTTTGTATATACATACAACCCCACTTGTACAAATTGTACTTAAAATATCAGGTTTGGAATCTGGAACTATCATATCTCCTTCTACCATTATAATATCTCTCTTTGTTGCTAATAATTTATTTACACATAAATTTTCTTTTGATGTTTCTAAAACCATTTGGTTACCTCCTTCTTTTTTCTTTATATAAATATATTGATACCAAAGTAAATTTATGACAAAATATAAAAAATTAGTAGCATATTATTTCTAAATATACTACTAATTTTATAAAATTTTTATTATCTTAGAATTAGCTTTTTAATTAATACAATTCCTACTGTTAAAATTCCTAATGAGCTAATTGCTAATAATGTGTAAGCAATATAATCTATATTTATACCAGTTGGTGATGTTATTGCTACTTTTTCTGAGCTATCATCATCTGCTTCTTGATTAGTTCCTCCTGGTACATAATTACCTGGTGTAGTTGATAAAGATGCTCCTCCTGTTTTTTCTACTATAATAATTTCTGCATCATTTCCTACATATATGTCTTCATTGCTAGAAACTGTTGATAATAATCTTTGTGCTTTTAATGTTACAGGTACAGTTTCACTCTCATCCGGTCTTAGTGATCCTCCAATTTTTAAACTATCGGTCGTTAATACTGTTTTTGAGCTGTCTAATGTATCTTTTAATTCATTTGATAATAAACCTTTAGTCATTAACTCGTTTTTATTATTATCTTCAATAGTCCATCCAGTATTTTCATTTAATACTAATCCATTATCGAGATAATCTATTATTCCACTAGGAGTTAATTTTACTTTATCTTTATAATCTTCTCCATGTCCTGTTCCATATTTATAGAATTCTTCATTTAAATAGTCTGTTTCACTAATATTTTTTACTTTTAGTCCATATTCTATTTCTAATGTTGCACTTTGTATTAGCTCATCATCTAGTTCAAATCTTATTTGACTATCAGTACTTGATTCTGGAATATACACTACATGTTGTGCACCTTCTTTGATTTTTCCGTTTTCTATTTCTGCATCAGATACCACTCGGCCATCTGCTAAGGTTATTTTTGCTCTTTTTACATATTTTTCTAGTTCTAAAGTTTGTTTTGGTCTTTGTATTATACCAAAGTCTATATTCATTATATGATTAACAAATCCTTCTTTTTTAGAAACATATTTTCCATTTTGTATTACTTTTCCATTTTGATCTGTTTCATATTCATCTTTTGAATTTGTTGTATAGCCATCATATTCTATGTTTACTCTAAACTTAGGAGTTGTTGATGTCATCCTTGTAATTAAATCTTCTTGTTCATCTCCAGGTGTCACTATGGTTCCAGTATAAGCTTCTTTTGTTTGACTATTACTGTTAATTTCTAACCTAGATTGATTATCTATTTCTTGTCTTAAAGTATAATCATCTATTGCATCAGAATATCTATCTGTATCATTTTTATACCATTCCATATTTTGAGGTGTTCCTTTACTCTCATATGATTCTTTGTCAACAATTGTACATTTATAATCTTGTACTTTATGATCCTTATCTCCCCACTCATAACAAATTTGATAGTCATCTGGTATAAATCCTTTTATTGTATATGAACCATTTTCATCTGTTTCAACTTTAGCATCTGTCCATTTGTCTTCTACCTTTTGAGCCTCTTCATTGTAAACTTTTACAACTTCTCCTTCAGAATTTAATAATTGTACTGTTACACCTTTAATTGGAGTTTCTCCTTCGTCATATATTCCATTTCCTTGTCTTATTAATTGATTCAACATGTTATTATCTGGATTATCTTCAAATACATTTCCAGATACTTCTCTTGCCTCTTGTAATACTAATTTTAGTCCAGGAGCCTTATCTGTATCATCTTCAAAGCTTAATGGTTTTTCACTTTTATCTGTTATGTCTATATTGCCTGGTTGTGAATCTGTATCTATTGATGCATATGGATTTCCATCTGAATCTTTTATAGAATATGAGTTAATTTCAACTACATTATCTAATTTTACTTTATCATCATCTTCTTCGCTCGAAAGAATTTCTACAATCTTGTCTTTTTTTATTTCTAAATTAACATAGATATATGCATCTTTTTGGCTTGGAACTTCAAGTTGAGGTTTTATTGTAATTTTTTCATAATCGTTACTTTCTGAATTTTCGTTTGTTATTTCTGTTATTTCTGTTCCTTGTTTTATTGTTCCATCTTCATTGATTTCTTTTCCCACATTTAGTACATTATATTTTGTATCATAATAATCTGTTAACTCATTAATAACTGCTCCTAAATTTCCCCCTGTATTTTTTATACCTATTTTATAAGTTACTTCTACTTTTAGTTCTCTATCATTTTTATCATCATCTTCTTTATAATGAACATCTGATGCATATAATGCTCTAGTATATGACATCTTCGAATATTCATTTTCAAATTTTATTCTAGGTTCCATAGTATATCCATCTAGACCCTCTTCATATAATTCTAGATTAAATCTATCTGCATATTTATATATATGTTCTTTATTATTAATACTAACTTTTACCGTATTAAGATCTTTAACTACTGCTAAATCTGCCTGTTGTCTTTTTAAAATACCTAAATTTATATTTGATATTTCTTCGATACCATTTTCTATTATATAATCTTGTGACATTATTCTATCTAAATATCCATCATTATATGCATTTTTTGTATTTGCTCTAATAATATACTGTTCATCTACTCCACTTATTGGCATTTCTGAAGATTCATTTTCTTTATAGCCATAATTATATTTAGTTTTATCTCTATCACTTCTATATAATAATTTACTTTCATATTCTGTACTCTCATCATAGGTTAAATTATAATCATTTGATTTACCTTTTGATATAGTGGCATATGAATTATTAAATGCTGTTCTATTATCTTCTTCTGATGCTTTATTACCATTTTCCTTATCTAATCCTAATTTTACATTTTGATAGCATAAACCATTATATTGGAATTCTATATAATAATTTGATAATTCAGATATTTCAACTTTATCAAATATATATGATCCTTGATTATCTGTAACTGTTTCTTTTATAACATTTCCATTTCTATCTTTTAATTCTACTTTTATTCCTTGTACTAATTTATCATTTACATCATTTTTATTTCCATTAAATTGTGCATCATTATAATACTCATTTCTATTAGATGTTTTTGTTTCACTCCATAAATTATCTTCCCATACATATCCAGATAGTTTTATATATTTTCTTTCATTGTAAACTGTTAATCTATCGTAATTTTTTGCATTGAATCTATTTGGATCCGTATCATATAAAATTTGATCATCTCTTATATCTCTCTTTCCTACAGTTATTTTTGCATCTTGTCCTTTACCTTTAACCGTACCTTTATCTAAATCTTCAGAAGCATCCCAACTAGCATCCCATGAAACTGTGTCACTATCTATATAATATCCTTTATTATCTCCTACTGAAGTTTCTCTTATATCATAAGTACCTGTTAATATATTAGATATTACAATTCTTCCGTTTTCTCCAGCCACAGTACCTGTTACAAATTCAGTTGCTTGATTAATATTATTAGTATATTTTAAATTACTTAGGAGAACACTTCCATCTATACGTTTTCTTTCTGTTCCATTTGAATCTATTGCTATAATCCATTGTTTCTTATCTGTATCTCTTATTTTAAAGCTTATTCCATTTAATCCTGGTGCATTTTTCTTTTGGTAATCACTCATTCCTCCTACTGTAGCCTTTTTCTCTATAAGCAATTTTCCTACCTGTTTTTTATTCGTAACTTCAACAGTTGTAACTGTTCCTGGTAAAAGATCGATTCCATCCCATCCATCTTTGTATGGATTATATGGTTTATAAGAAATATCATCATCCTTAGCATCTTCAATACCTAATATTTTCATATTAGTATACCCATAATGTGGATTATACACTTCATAAGCAATATATCGATATACTTCACTTTCAGCAGTTAACCCCCCTATAAAAATTTCTCCGTTTTCATCAGTTTCAAATTCAGTTGCTTCACTTTTTGGAAGATATCCTATTGTTCCATCTTCATTCCTATGTAAGTATCTATTATTTTTAGCTAATCCAGGGAAAAATTTCTTATCATTTAAATTATGCTCAATAATAAATCTTACACCTTTTAAAGGATTACCGTTTTCATCTTTTTTTACTATTTTTAAAACACCTTTATCATTGTACCAATTTATTGAGTTTTCTATTATTATATCTGTTGTTTCTTTTTTACTATATTTATATCTATTTATCAATTGAACATCTTGACAATTCCATGAATCTTTAATTGTTATATATTGTTCAACCCCATTAACAAATATATGAGTAGTATAACTATGTCCTGGTCCAAGACATCCAGATTGTTTGTAATCATCAGGATGACTGTTCCATAGTTCAGCTCCTGCTTTATAAATCGCTTTTCCATATATAGATTTTGTTGTTGTTGTTTTCATAGTTTTTCTAACTGATAATTTTAATGAAACAACACTTTGGCCTAAATTTTTTTCCATTTTTAAATAGAATTCTGTACCCGCTTTTATAGGAATTTGTTTTGAGTTTTTATCAACTATTGTATAGTCTTTTATTTCTTCACTACTTCCAGCCATTACTTTAAGAACATATTCATCACTACTCTCAGGTTTATCATAAGTGAATTTAAATGGTCCTAATAATGCATAATCTTTATTTGTTGTAATGTCCACGCCCATGTAGGTTTCATTATTACCTTTTAAGTTAAAGTTTTTATTAATTTCTCCAGAAGTAGAAGAACTTTCAACAGACCAATTTCCTTCTCCTATAAATCCATACCATTGATATGGTCCTGAGTAACCCCAAATATGGTGTTCAATACATTGAGCATCTGGAGTTGTACTTCCATTTCTGTTTTGTGGATTTGGATAAACATCTCTAATTGGCAATTGACTTCTATCCAAGCTATCAACTTTAAAGAAATCATTAGACTGCCAAGTTGTACCTTGTTGTGATCCAATATTCCAAAGATATATACCATCTTTTAATCCTACTTCTCCAGCTTTAATATTTGTATCAACTCTATTAATAGTATTTACATATTCTTCATAACTATCATCTTCTGAACCATTATATGATTTACTTATATTTCTATAAAACATTGATGTCATTAATATTAATATCATCACTATAAATAAACTACCTTTATTTATTTTTAACCATCCATGTTTACGTCCAAAGTAAACTACAACACCAATTATTGTTAATACTACTAAAATTCCAATAGCTATTGATATATATACTATAATACCTGTGCTAACAGAAATAATTATATCTGCTGATGAAAAATCATCTTCTGAATCTTTATTATTTCCTGGTGTTGAATCAGTATCGTTTACTCCTAATTGATTTGTTGCCTCTGATATTTCTACTTTATTTTTAAAAGTACCTGTAGTATCAGAAGTCATTGTTTTATTTGCAACTAAAGTTAATTCAATGCTTTCCCCTGCCTGAATTGTTCTATTAGAAGTACTTGTATTAATTACTTCCCCATTTTTTGTCTCTACCCAATTTGAATTTTTAGATAAGCTAAATCCTTCTGGTAAATAGTCTGTTATCCTTGTTATATTTGCTGGTATTTCTCCTTCATTTGTTACAACTATTTTATATTCTACTGAAACATTTGCACCTTCTATTTGTCCTGGTTTAATTTCTACTTTTGCAAGTTTTGCTTGATTATATCCTACTTGTTTCGTTAATTTATTTGTATTTACTACAACATTAGAAATATATTTATCTATTTTTAAATCATAAGTTTTATTTCTTGTAAATCCTATATCAATATTTGTTTCTGATGCATCTAAATTTATAATATCTGTTAATGCTACTATTATTTTATTTCCTCTTAACATTATTTCTCTGCTAGTAAAGTCTGAATTAGATTGACTGCTTACTCCACTTTTTCTATATTCTGTAACAGAATATATATTGTTATCATATTCAAATACAACAATATAATTTCCTTTACTTAAATTTTTAAAGCTATATGCACCAGATGAAATTGTTACAACATTATCTATAATTCTACCTTGCTCTGAATCAATTAAATCTACTTTTATTTCATTCAATAATTTTTCACTTGATTGTCTTTGTCCATCTTCATTTTCATCTAACCAAGCTATTCCTGATATACTATATTTATCCTCTGGATTATCTGGGGCTCCTGGAGTATCTGGATTATCTGGTGTATCTGGAGTATCTGGATCATCTGGGGTATCTGGATTATCTTGTTCCCTATAATTATATGGAAGTACAATATGTGAAACAATATTAGAAGTTTTAGTATCAATATTATTTCCTGTTACTGTTGCACTATTTTCAATTTTTGTTACTTCATACATATAGTCTGCTGTTGTTTTTACTTGTATTGTAACACTCTCTTGATAAGGAATATTAAAATATAAATTAACATCTGGTAATTTATTTCCATCACTATCTTCCATCATTCCTGTTATATCTTCTGTAACAGGTTCTACTGGAATAAATCTATCAGTTGGTGTAAAACTTTGTTCTTCCTCAATATCTGTTACAATTTGTTCGTTTCCTTCTTCATCTGTTATGATTACTTCTTGTTTCCAATTATTATAAGTCATACTTATTGGTTTAACACCTTCTGGTAAGAAATCAGTTACATTTATTGATGTAGATAAATATGTAGGATCTGATGAATTTGTTTTTCCTATATTTGTAACTTTTATTTCATAATCTATTTCTTCCCCATATTTAACTTTTTCGCCTTCATTGCTAGAAGTCATTTGAATTGAAACATTTTCATATGAAACCTCAATTCTATTCTCATTAGATTTATATGTATTATCTGTTACAACTGTAGCAACAGTTGTAAGTTCTACTTTAGAATCTTCTGTTTTATTTGTTATTTTAGATGAATCTATTTGACCCCTAATAACACATATAGGATTTGATAAATCCATAAGTACAGCTACAGTATTATTATCTGATACCTCTTCATTTGTGAAATATTGTCTACCTTCACTATCAAAATGATATATTGGTATAATAGCTTCTGGAAATTGTACTTGTACAGTTACTTTTTTTGTTTCTTCTGATTCTTTTGCTTTTTCTACCTCATCACCTTCCAAAAGAATTGAGAAATTCCAACAATCTCTATTATTATCTAATTCTGCATCAACAAAAACTTGAATTCCAGCCTGTTTTATAACATTATTTAATTGATAATTTGCAACTTCTTGTTCTTCTACATAAGCTTTAATTATACTGGTTGTTTCTTTTTCTGATTCATCATCTCCTAAATTATTTACTTTTACTTCATAAAACTTAGTAATACTTTCTCCTGCTTGTAAGGTTCCTATTTCTATTTCTTTAGTTGTGATTGTATCATCATAATTATATTGATATTTTCCTAAAGCTTGATAATATTCTGCCTCTAATTCTGCATAAATAGTTCCTTCTGGTATATTGCCTACAATTTTTACATTATTAATATCTTCCTCAGAATTGTTAGTAATTTTTACATTATATTTAATATACTCTCCTTCATAAATAGTATCCCCATTAGAAATACTAGTATCTCCTTTTACTGGAGCAACTTCTAATTTAATGTCATCAACATTTATATTAGAAATCTCATTATTTATTGTTGCTAATTGATATTGTTGTTCAATTTTTTCTTCTGTTTGTTCTTCTTGTTGTTCATAACTCTCAAGTTGAATTTCTATATCTTTACTACCTACTTCTTCTTGTTTTTCTGTTGTAAATTGATTTGTATAATTTATTATTACATTATCTGTCTTACTTTCAATATCTTTCTTTAAAATAATAGTCGCTGATATTTCTATATCTGTTATCAAATCTAAATTATTTTCGTAATATTTTGATTGTTCTCCTTTTAAGTTAGCTACTATTCTTAAATTACCATTTTCACTTGTTTCAACATAAGGATCTTCTAATTCTAATCCATTAGCATAAACAATAGATTTACCTTTTAATATCACTTTTTCCACTTCGTTTGGAAGTTCTATTTGTATTCTTGGATTTTTGAACATATTATATCTAGCATCGCTACTATCTAAATAAATATTAAATTTCACTTCATTTTGTTGTTTGTTTGTCCAATTAGTATTATCTATTTGTAATTCTACATTTGTTTGTGAATCTTTAATATCAATAATACTAGCTTCTATTGTTTCACCAATTTGAGCTACTTTCTTAATTTTAATATCATTTGTTTTCACAAATGTATCTTTTATTTCTTTTATATGTTCTATATACAAAATACCTTCATTTTGAATTTTACTAGTTCTTATCTCTATATTTTCTGGTTCAACATCATAATTAATTACAGTAATCCCATTTTTATCAAATTCTGTATCTTTGTTTATTGTTGCAATTATATTTTGTTCTTCATTTGAAATATCTATTATTTCAATATATCCTTCTTCTCCTAAAAGTTCTTGAATATTTTGCTTTTTAAATATTGAACTTTTATACACAAGGTCACCATTATTTCCTAAATCCTGAGTTGAATTTTCTTGATTCTCATTTTGATATTCTTCAATAAAAGTATTATTTTCTGTCATATCAATAAACTCTTGAGCTTCTCTTTTACTTACTGTAATTTCTTCTATTTCATTAAATTGTGTTGTATAATTTGTACCATTTATTATATTAGCTTTAATATATCCATTATAAATATCATCTTCAATCTGATTAATAGAAGTTATTTCTCCAATATTTTCTTTTACTGATTCTTCCAATAAATTTTCATTACTTATAGTTGCATTTTCATCTGATAATAAATTTATATTTACGGAGGTATTTATGGCTAATTGTCTTTCTAAACTTTCTTCTATATAAGTGTCATAATAAGCAATAATTTTATATTCATCTCTATCATATAATCCTGTCTTTTCATTTTGTATTAATTCTCCTTGCTCATTTAAATTACTTGCTTTTATAGTTACAGTTCCATTATTATGGTCATATTCATAACTAGCTTCTAAATTATCATTTTTTCCATTAGTTGCTTGTGTGCTTTTGGTGATTGTTTTAACTGCATATGGATATTTCCCATCAATTGAGCTTAATCTAATTACTATTTGTGTATCTTTGATAGGATAATAATCTTGTTTTTCACCATATTCAATTCCTAACTTTACACCATATTGTATTAATGTTCCTTTATCTTGGTCAGATAACTTATAATTTATATATTTATCTAAATTACTCTCTATTATTGCTTTAGTATCATCTGCTCCAAAACTGATATTCATTAATATTTTTGATAATGTTAAAAATGTTATAATCAAAAATATTATGCCTAAAAAAATAATTTTGGATAATTGTTTTAATTTCTTGTTTTCCATATATAGACCTCCATTAGCTATATTCAATTTAATTTCATATTAATATTAACTTTATTTTATAAGTAAATCAATGGGCAATTTTGGTATAGCTCTGACAATGATTGTTTATAATTTACGGAAACATAAGGACTAAAAAATATTAATAATGTATTAAACTTTATTTACATTTTGTTTACATACTTGAAATAATTTATAATAAAATCTATTAAACCCTTATATGCGTAATAATTAATTTGATTGTAAAAAATTCACACAAAAAAAAGTGGAAACTATATTCCACTTTTTTATCATATTTTCCTATACTATAATGTTGTTTTTTTCTTATCTACTTCTGACAATGGTGGGATTAATGGTGAATAAGAATCTCCATCAAATACTTCTACTTCTACTGTTCTTGTTAAAACATCTGTATAACTATAGGTAACATTTCTATCATTTTCTTCATATTTTACAACAAATATGTTTGGATAGGCTTTTTCTATTGTAGCTTCCTTTTCAAAGGCTTTACTTCTTCCCAAAGAACCTTTTACTATTATCTTTTGTCCTATTTTATCAATGATGTCTGTTTTAAGATTTGCTATATCTGAACGACAAATCATGCTATCACCCTCTCCTTTAAGATAGCTTGATTATAGCATTTTTTTTATAAAATGTCAAAAAAAGTATAGCTTTGTCGTTTCCTTATATCTAGCTTATATCAACGAGTTTCGCCATTTTTTCATTTTATTTTACAGTTATGTTACAATTATATTACAAATATATTAAGTTGGGTTATTTTTACTTGTTAATAAATCTCTTCTTTTATCATTTTCCCATTTGCACCAATACCACTTACTCCTCTTTTCCCATCTCTTAATTCTTCCTCTATTTCATCAATAGTTATATATTTGTATCTTTCAGTAAGTGCTACTTTTTCTGCTATAACTAATGGATCTAAAAAATCAATTAATATTCTTGCAGGAGAAGATGCAAAATTAGCTCCTGCTGAAATAATTGCTTCAAAATAACTTTGACATGCACCAGCAAAAATTACTAGATTTTTATTTTTCTCTTTGTCATATCTTCTTGCTTCTTTTACTGTGTTAATAAAATATTTAGAATTTCTATAATTATAAATATTATGATAATCTGTCCCTCTTTTTATCATACCATCATGTCCTGTTATAACTAAAATATCAGGATTATATATTTGTAACATATTATATACAACTTTTGGTTGTTTATACTCTGGTATATTTCTCACAATTGCATTAAGCCCTAGCTTTTTATAATAATAATATGATTTTTTACTATATTTTTTATCTCCATCTAAATGTAAAATCTTCCCTGTTATAATTTTTTCTTTATTTCTTGTGTTTAAACTATTAATCTTAAAATCTTCATTTTTTTTTGATTGTAAAATTTTATTATCTATCTTTGTATCTAATTTTTTAATGTTTTCACTTATTATTCTTTTTTCCACTATTTCTAAATCTTGTATATCGCTATCTGCCTCGATTCTGTCTATTAATCCTTCCAAAATAGCTATTTTATTTGTATTAGTAGGAATAATATTTTTAACTACAAAGATTATATCTTTTCCATAAGATTTTCTTGCAACTATATTTCCTTTTTTTATTTTATTCAATTTTATCACCTCTGAATTTTGGCTATTATATTCTATGTCAAAATTTGTCGATAAGTGATAAATAAATATAGCATTATAATAAATCTTATAATTTAAAATTTATAATATTAAAAAGCATGAAAAAAGAGATTATCTCATCTCTTTTAATTTGCTATATTTTAATTTAGTTGCCATTCCTCCCCTCATATGTCTTTCTGCTTTATTTTCATCCAAAATAACTCTAACTTCTTTTGCTAAACTCGGATTAATTTTTTTTAATCTTTCAGAAACATCTTTGTGTACTGATGTTACTTTTAAGAGCGGTATCTTTAATATCATTAAAATTTGTAATTACAGCAGGTGTAGAGCCTATTTCATCTAATAATTTTAATCTTACTTCAACATTTGAATCACTATCTACTTCAATAACATCTATTATTGTTTTTAGCATTGCATTTGTTATTGTTTCGTTATTAAGTATGTCATCAACTGTTTTAATTGTTTTAGTAAGTTCTTTTTCTAATACATCCTTTTCTTTTATCTCTGATGTAATTAGTTTTAATTCTCGTTCTAATCTTGCAATATCTTCATTTAATGGATTTGTATATTGCTTTAATTCTTGGATATTTATTACTTCATTTTGGAACATTTCCATATACTTTTGTTTTTTGTTTGTAACTTTTTCTATTTCTTGTAAAAGGCTTTGTTCACTTCGTTCATTATTTTCTCTTAATTTTGTAATCTTTTCAAACTCTTTTTCTACTGCCTTCATAAAGTTCTTTTTATTCTTTATAATGCTTTTTAGATATACTTTTATTGCATTTAAAAGTTCTTCTTCATCAATTACTGTAGTATTTGGGCAATGGTTTACACCCATTGAGTTTCTTCCACTACATACCCATCTTATATATTCTTTTCCATCATCTGTATATTTTCTTCTAATTCTTCTAAACGAATATCCACAATGTTTGCAATAAATAAGTGTACTAAATATATATTCTGTTTTTTCTCTTTTATTATTTAACTTAAATTCATTTGACCTTTGAGCCAAAATATCTTGTGCTTTGTTAAAAAGTTCATCTGATATAATTCGCATTTCTGGTCTTTCTACTGTTATCCATTCTTCTTCTGGTAAGTCTTTTCTTGTTCCTGTGATAAAGTCTGTTACTTCTGATTTTTTATTTATTACTCTACCAGTATAAATTGGATTTTT
>CANPZA010000001.1 GCA_947588915.1 uncultured Clostridia bacterium | reverse complement strand
AAAAACAATAATTAAAATTAAAATAAATAAATTTCTAACTAACTTATTCAAAATTTAACCTCCTTAAAAATTAATTAGGTAATTTCTTTTGCTTCCTTTTTTGTATATTTGCTAAAATTAAAATACTAAGGCCTAAGAAAAATACAATGCCGAGTACTAAATGAGGATATATTTTAGTTTCAAATAAACTTGAAATAGCATAATCTTTAGGAAGTAAAGATATTGCTAGAATAAATAGCCCAAATATATCTATCAAAGGTTTTTTAGTTTCTATTTTTGTTAATTTTTGAAATATACTCATAGAGAATTTACTGACTATACTTAAGTAACAAGCAAAAGCTAATATCCATATAAGTAAAAAAACAGATTCCAGCCTTTGAAAGAACTTTCCAAATTCAATATATCTAGTAGCATTATATAAAGGAGTAATCTCATTTGTAGTTATAAAAAATGAAAACATAAATAATAAAGTTGAAACACATAATATAAGATAAATTGCAGATATACCGATAGATATGATTGCTATTTTCTTTAGTTTTTCAGGCTCTTTTAAAAATGGTGGAAGAAAATATAAAAATGCAATTCCTCCAAATGCAGATATGTTTCCAAGACCTATAACAAATGTATTTATTAAACCATCTCCAAAAATTGGAAAGATTCTTTCAGGTACGAATTTATTCATATTGGCAAAAAACAAGAATATCATACTTGCAAGTACAAATGGAATTATTAATAAATTTGTTTTTAATGATGCATTAAATGCAAGTCTATTAGCAAAACATAAAGCAATGATAAATAATAATAAAATAAATATAAGTTTGGTCATAGGAAAATATACTATTTTTAAACTTTCAGCGAAATTTCTAAGTAAAATGCTAGAAGTAACTAAGAAATATAATATAAAGATTATTCCTATTATATTTTTAAAAACTTTTCCACCTAGAAATTCAGATACATCAATAATATCTTGACCTGCAAAATTTTTAAACATTCTAGAAATAAGATAAGAAATTATTATAGCTATTATACTTACAAATATTAAATTTATAATTGTTGCGGATTTTGTTGCTACTGTAAGTTCACGAGGGAGTGATAAAATTGTATGTGTTACTACAATTGATAGAATAACCATGATAGCTTCTAATGTACCTATTTTAGATTTTGTCATAATAAATTCTCCTTTCGTTTTATTTATTATTATATTTCCATTTCATTGAAATTTTAGGTTGTTCTTTTTCTTTTTTACTACCTATAAAAGTAGGTCTATATTCTCTTTTCCAAATAGGAGATAATAGATATCCATTTCCCTTCGAATCGCTTTTTGGCGCAAAAGGTACAGTATAAGTGACTCCAAAAGATCTTAAGCTACATACTAAACTAATATAAACAAATAAACCTAAACCTATTCCTAAAAATCCTGCCATAAATCCAAGTAGCACAAATGTAAATCTAAAATATCTTAAATGAAATCCAAATGAGTAATCAGGAATGGCAAAAGATGCAATACCAGTCATTGCAACTATGATTATTAAAATAGGACTAACAATCCCAGCACTTACAGCAGCTTGACCTAAAACTAAAGCACCTACTATTCCTATTGTTGAACCAATTGCAGAAGGAACGCGCAAACTTGCTTCACGAATTAATTCAAATGAAAATTCCATAAGTATAATTTCAACAATTATAGGAAAAGGTACATTTTCCCTAGATGCTAAAATTGAAAAGAGAAGTCCGGTTGGAAGTATTTCTTGATGGAAGCTTGTAATTGCAACATAAAAGCCAGGAAGAAGTAAAGTTATAAATGTGGCTAAAACTCTTAATCCACGCAAAAAATTTGCAAAATTAACTTTTAGATTTGTATCTTCAGGTGATGTTAAAAAATCAATTAATATTGCAGGTATAATTATTCCATAAGGAGTTCCATTTACGATTACAACAACACGACCTTTAAGCAAATATTTTGCTGCTTTATCAGGTCTTTCTGTTGCAAGAAGTTGAGGTATTCCTAAGCTATTTGAATCTGAAATTAATTGTTCTAATTCCCCAGCAGAAAGTAAAGAATCAATTTCTAAATTATTTAATCTATATTTTACCTCATTAACTAAATCAGTATTAGTAATATTTTTCATATAACAAACTGCACATTTTGTTTTTGTTATATTACCAACTTCTAGATTTTCAATAATTAAATTTTCATTATTTACAATTCTTCTAAGCAATGAGGTATTTGTTCTTATATTTTCAACAAATGCTTCGTGAGGACCTTTTATTACAATTTCATTTTCTGGAGTATCCACACTTCTTTGTTTAAAACCTTTTACTTCAATATCGAAAGCAACATTTAATGTATCAATGAACAAAGCACAATTCCCGTGCATTTACACCATTTGCAACTTCATTAAAAGTTTCTATTTGTTCAACACTATTTTGAGGCATTAAGCATCCGAAGTAAATAATTTGGTAAATCAAATTTCTTTATTTTTCTCACAGTAATATTATTTGCAACTGCTTCTGAAACGATTTTGTTCTGAGAACCATCGAATGTATTATTCTTATTTCTCAACATTAGTGGTTTTAATACAAAATCATCTAAAATTGCTGAATCTACCATTCCATCAATATATAAAATAGCTGCATTATATTGTTTTCCCCTTGCATTAATTGTAAATTCTCTTAGGATGATATCACTATTTATTAATAGATTATATTGTGTCTTTATATATTCTATATTTACATTTAGACTAGGATATATTTTTGTTTTTCCTTTTTCTTCTTGTTCCAAATCATGTTGAATTTGGCTTTCATCAGGTAATTCAAAATTATATTCTACAGGTGGGGTATATCCAAATACTGAGTTAAATAAATTTTTTAAATTCATAAATTTCTCCAATTTTATAAATAATAAATTTTAATTATTATTTGTAAAAAAACACAAAATATACTAGTTTTTAAAATAAAAAAATGTTATAATTAAAGAGAAAGAAGAACAAAGGAGAAAAGATATGCAAAGTAAATTAGCAACTTTTATTTTATCAACTGTATTTATTTTAATTGCAATTGTCTTTATAATGTTTGGAATGATTATATGGGACAGTTTAGCAAAGTTAGAAACATCTGTGCAACCACAAAATACAACAACGATTATTTCAGAAAATAGTAATACGATTGACCAAGATATAAAAGCTCCGGGAATAATAGAAGATCCGTTTGAAGGTTTAAGGGAAAATAGAGAGCAACAAGATAGAATAGACTATTCAAATATAACAGTGAATAAATATTATTATAATCAGCTAGAAGATTATTCAAAAACTATATATAAAGCATTTGAAACAAATAAAGAAAATATGAAAACAGGAAATTATGAGATAAAATTAGGAAGTGTATTTTCAGAACTTTTAAATCAAGATGATGGAAAAGATAAATTAGGAAAATATTATCAATCTGCAATTGAAGCATATACTTATGATAATCCTGATGTGTTTTATTTAAGTCCAAATAAAATGTATTTGAATATAGAGACAACAACCAGAGGAAAAAATGTTACACATAATGTATATATTAATTCTGGCAAAGAAAGTAATTATTTTATAAATGAATTCACATCACAATCACAAGTAAATAGTGCTATAGAACAAATCGAACAAATAAGAGATAATATACTTTCTAATAAGACTAATGATGATTATACAAATATTAAATTAGTACATGATTATCTAGTAGAAAACATTAATTATGATACAACACTATCAAAAGATAACATATATAATATATATGGAGCGATGGTTACTAATGAATGTGTTTGTGAAGGTTATGCTAGAAGTTTTAAATACTTAATGGATGTTTTAGACATACCATGTACAATAGCTATAGGAAGAGGTACAAATTCAGAAGGAAGATCAGAAAATCACGCTTGGAATTATGTACAATTAGATGGTAATTGGTATGCAGTAGATTGTACATGGGATGATCCAGTCTCAAATACTGGATGGATAAGTAAAAGCTCAAAATACCGTTATTTTCTAATAGGTTCTAACCAGTTACTTCAAGACCATGAGCCAAGTGAACAATTTACAGAAGGAGGAAAAACATTTAATTATCCAGAATTATCTGAAGAGGGATATAGGGACATTCCTTAAATCCCTCTTTTCTTAATACAAAAAATTTAAAATTTTATAAAGAGGGATTTAAGGAACGTCCCTATATCCCTCTTGGAAAAACTTCTTTATCCCTATAGAATAATACAAATCAGACCACCACTACCTTCATTAACAATACGTTCTAAAGTTTCTTGGAGCTTTATTTGTGCATCTTCAGGCATTTTTGAAAGTTTTGTTTGTAATCCTTCATTTACTAATTCATGTAAACTTTTTCCAAAAATATTTGAATTCCAAATTTCTTTTGGATTACTATCAAATTCAGAAAGTAAATAATTAACTAACTCTTCAGATTGTTTTTCAGAACCTACTATAGGAGATACTTCAGTTTCTACATTTGTTTTTATAAGGTGGATAGAAGGGGCTGTAGCTTTAAGTTTAACACCAAACCTAGAACCTTGTTTAATCATTTCAGGTTCTTCCAAAATCAAATCATCGATACTAGGTGTTACAATACCATAACCTTTTGCATCTACTTCTTCTAAAGCATAAGCGATTCTATCAAATTTCTTTTTAGTTTTAGATAAATCAGAAATAATACTAAACAAATCGCCTTCATTATTAACATTAACATTAGTTATTTCAGAAAGAACTTTATAGAATAATTCTTCTTTTAATGTAATTTCAACATTAACATTTCCTGAACCTAGTTGGATATCTGTAATAGATGTTTTTGAAATTATTTCAGTTTGTGAAATTTTTTGTACACAATTAGAAATATCTTTTAAAACATTACTATCTATAAAAGCATTTTTGATTTCTTCAAAAAGTTCTACTTTTAATGGATGTTCATAATCTAAACCATCAATCCATCTAGGAAATTTAATACTTATTTGATTTACTGGAAATTCATATAAAACTTTAGAGAACATTGTATTTATATCATCAATACTTAAATATTCACAGTTTATAGGCATTACAGTAGTATTATATTTTTCACTTAAGTTATTTGCAAGTTCTACAGTATAGCTTGATGTAGGGTCATCAGAATTAAGTAATATAATAAAAGGTTTATTAAGTGCTTTTAATTCATTTACTACTCTTTCTTCTGCTTTTATATAATCTTCTCTTGGAATATCTGTAACAGTTCCATCTGTTGTAACCAAAATACCAATTGTAGAATGTTCAGTAATTACTTTTTTAGTACCAATTTCAGCAGCTGTTTCAAAAGGCATTTCATCATCAGACCAAGGAGTTTTTACCATTCTAGGCATATCATCTTCTAAGTAACCAATTGCATTATCAACTAAATATCCGTACACAATCTACAAGCCTTGTTTTAAATTTTAAATTATTATCTAATGTGATTTCAATTGCTTCATTAGGAATGAATTTTGGTTCTGTAGTCATAATTGTTTTTCCACCAGCACTTTGTGGAAGTTCATCTTTAGCTCTTTCTTTTTTATATTCATTATCAATATTTGGAATAACTAATAAATCCATAAAATTTTTAATGAAAGTAGATTTGCCGGTTCTAACAGGCCCTACCACCCCTACATAGATGTCTCCATCTGTCCTTTTTGCGATGTCTTCATACAATCTTGTATTTTCCATCTATATACCTCCTTTAATATGTTTGTACAAATTACTTTAGTTAATATATATGGTATTTTTTTTAGAATATGACAAGTTAAACTAAAAAACTTGATAAATAAAATTGTATGTGATAAAATATCACTATTGAAAAAATAGCATATAATATACCATATATAAATATGACTGAAAGGAATGTAGAATATGGATAAAGTGCAAGAAGTAATAAAAGTATTAAAAACATATAATCAAGATCATATAATAAATTTATTAAATAGATTACAAGGAACTAAAAAGGAAGAATTGATTGAGCAAATAAATAAAATAGATTTTCAACAGATTATGGAATTATATAGTAATACTAAAAAAGAAATTGAAATTAAAGAAAATAAAATAGAAAACATTTCATATTTAGATAAATCAAAATTATCTAAAGAGCAAATAGAAGAGTTCGATAATTTAGGAGAAATGATAATAAAAAATGGGGAATATGCAGTTGTAACTATGGCTGGAGGTCAAGGAACAAGACTTGGACATAATGGACCAAAAGGAACTTTTAAGTTAGATGTTTATGGAAAAGGTAAATATTTATTTGAAATACTAGCAGAAAATTTAAAACAAGCCAACAAGAAATATGATGTTACAATACCATGGTACATAATGACTAGTAAAGAAAATAATACTGCTACAGTAGAATTTTTAGAAAAACATAATTTCTTTGGATATGATAAAACAAAAGTTACTATATTTACACAAAGTGAATTGCCTTTAATAGATAAAAATGGAAAATTATTAATAAGCAAAGAATATAAGATAAAAGAAGCTTCAGATGGAAATGGAGGAACTTATGCTTCATTAAGACATAGTGGAAGTTTAGCAGATATGAAAGAAAAGGGAATTAAATGGATATTTATAGGGGGAGTTGATAATGTTCTTCTAAATATGGTAGATACAACACTACTTGGTATGGCAATAAAAAGGGGAGTAGAAATTGCATCAAAATCAGTTGTTAAGGCAAATGCTCATGAAAAGGTAGGAGTATTTTGCAAAATGAATGGTCATCCAAAAGTTATAGAATATGCAGAGTTGCCAGAAGAAATGGCAGAAGAAACAGATAGTAATGGAGAGCTAAAATATGGAGAGTCACATATAATGTGTAATTTATACACAATTGATGCAATTGAAAAAATAAGCAAAGAACATTTAATTTACCATAGTGCATTTAAGAAAAATACATATTTAGATGAAAATGATAGAGAAATAATACCACAAGAGGAAAATTCTTATAAGTTCGAATCATTTATATTTGATGCATTTGAATTTTTTGATGATATAGCAATACTAAGGGGAAAAAGAGAGGATGACTTTGCACCTGTTAAAAATAGAGAAGGTGTAGATAGTCCAAAAACAGCAAAAGATTTATATGAAAAATATTGGAATAAAAATAAATAGAGAAAGGAAATAAAAATGGAAGAATGTAAAGTGAGTAACTTATATAACTTAGATGAAACAATCGCAAAAGAACTTCTAGAAAGTGTTACATATCCATGGGAAGCTTTATCTAAAATAAATGATTTTATTATAAAAATTGGAAATAGTCTAGATTTAAACAAATATGAAAAAAAAGGCAAAGATATATGGGTTGCGAAAACCGCTAAAATTATGCCAACAGCATATATTTGTGGACCGGCTATAATTGGAGAAAATGCAGAAATTAGACATTGTGCATTCATTAGAGGAAAAGCAATTATAGGAGAAGGAGCAGTTATTGGAAATTCAACAGAATTAAAAAATGTTATTTTATTTAATAAAGTTCAAGTTCCTCATTATAATTATGTAGGTGATTCTATTTTAGGATATAAATCACATATGGGAGCAGGTTCTATTACTTCTAATGTAAAGTCAGATAAAAAGTTAATCGTTATAAAAAATGGAAAAGAAAAAATAGAAACCGGCATCAAAAAAATCGGAGCAATGATTGGAGATAATGTAGAAATAGGATGTGGAAGTGTATTAAATCCAGGAACTATAATAGGTAAAAATACAAATATTTATCCATTATGCTCAGTTAGAGGAATAATACCTGAAAACAGTATTTATAAAAATCAAAACGAAATTGTAGAAAAATATTGAAAATAATCTATAGAAATGAAAATAGAAGGTATAATTTAATAAAAATAGCTTAGAAAATAAATGTTTTCTAAGCTATTTTTAATTGCTACATTTGTTCATTTCCAGGTATAAAATAATCAACAACTCCATAAATTAAAGCACCAATAATCGCTGCAATCCAAGAAATTGAATATCCTGCGACAAAGAATTGTGTTACATATAAAATTATTGCTGCTAATGCAAAGCCTACAAATCCTTTACCGAAAGGACTAGCATGTAAGCCAGTAAATTTTATAACTAAATAATCTATTACTGTTAAAACGATAGCAGCAATTGCTAAAGTCCAAAAACTATTAATCGTAAATCCTGGTGTAAAAAATGCAGTAATTGCTAAGACTACTGCTGAAGCAATTAATCTACCTATTATTTGCCATACAGTAGAAGCTCCAGTTCTTGATTGATTTTCTTGAGTCCCTTGCATAAACTTAACCTCCTTAGAATATAAACTTTATCATGTAAATTTTTCAAAGGTTCTAAAAATATTATTAGCAAAAAATTTTTATTTATTCAAAAAAATACGTATAAAATAGTTAATATTTGTAAAAAATAAATCAAAAAGCAAAAAAATTATAAAAGCAGGTGTTTTCTTTGTTAATTACATTTTTTCGAACTATAATTTTATATATTATTGTATTAATAGTAATGAGGTTAATGGGCAAAAGAGAAATAGGACAAATGCAACCATTTGAACTTGCAATTTCAATTATGATAGCAGATTTGGCAACAATACCAATGACAGAAACAGGAATACCAATTTTTAATGGAATTGTTCCAATATTAGGGTTACTACTTATGCATTTAATGATATCAGTTATAAATATGAAAAGTTTAAAAGCAAGAGAAGTAATTTGTGGTAAACCAAGTATTCTAATATATCGCGGAAAAATAAATGAAAAGGCATTAATAAAAGAAAGATTTACAATTAATGAACTACAGGAAAGATTAAGAAATAATAATATAGTAAATCTTGGTGATGTAGAATATGCTATTTTAGAAACTAGTGGACAAGTAACTGTTATACAAAAACCAGAAAAAAGAGGGACAATACCAGAAGATTTTAATATAACGCCTGAATATGAAGGAATACCATATGATTTGGTAATAGATGGAAAAATAATGGAAAAAAATTTACAAGCAATAGGAAAAAATAAAGAATGGCTTAGAAAACAAGTAGAAAAATTTAAAATAAAACCGCAGGAAGCATTAGTAGTAACAATAGATGGAAAAGGACAAATTTTCTGCCAAAAAAAAGAAAAAACAAATTAGGATAATTACTTTTAAATTTAGAAGGAGTATATTATGTTAAAAGAAATTATAATTTGCATTACTATACTTGTTACAATTATATTTGCTAATGTTATAACTCAAAATTATACTAAAGTTTCAGTAGAAGAATTATCTCAAAAATTGTCAGAATTAAGAGAAAAACTATTGCAGGAGGAAATAAATGATGAAAATGCTAAAGAATCTGCTGAAAATATTAACAATCAATGGACTGAAAGACATGATAAATTAGCATATTATATTGAGCATAATGAATTAGAAAAAATTGAGTCTGAAATTACAGCATTAAAGAGTCATATTGAAACAAAAGATTATGATCTTACTGTTGAGGAAATAGATGAAACTATGTTTTTGTTAAAACATGTACAAGATAGATATGCATTTGATTTAGAAAATATTTTTTAAATATAAAAGTTTTTAAAATAAAAATGGGAGTTTTGAACTCCCATAATTTTTTTCTAATATTTAACTATTATTTTCTTTACTTATTTGTGCATATTTTTTTAATTTTTCATAAACTAAATAATTAATAGTTCCTGCAGGGAAATGACCATTTTTGTCTTTCTTACCTGCTGGTACACCTGTTAATACTTCAATTCCTTCTTCTATAGTTGATACTGAATAAATATGAAATTGATGTTCTTTAACAGCTTGTATAATTTCTTCTGATAGTTGTAAATTATCAACATTTTGTACTGGTATCATAACACCATGAGAACCATCTAATCCTCTCATTTTACATATTTGGAAAAATCCTTCAATTTTTTCATTAACTCCTCCGATAGGTTGTATTTGACCTTTTTGATTAACTGATCCAGTTACTGCAATAGATTGGTTAATTGGTATACCAGATAAACTAGATAATAAACCATATAATTCTGTACTAGAAGCACTATCACCATCAACACCATTATATAATTGTTCAAAACAAATACTTGCAGTTAAAGATAAAGGAATATCTTGAGCAAACATTTCACCTAAATAACCTGTTAATATTAATACCCCTTTTGAATGTGAAGGACCAGATATTTCTACTTCTCTTTCAATATTGATAATCCCACTCTTACCAGTGTAAGTGTTTACAGTAATTTTTGCAGGCTTCCCAAAAGTATAATCTCCAATAGTCATAACTGTTAATCCGTTTAATTCTCCAATTTGAAAACCAGATGTATTAATTAAAAGAGAATTTTCTTTTATCATTTCCATATATTTACTATCATATTTTTTTACTCTTTCAATTCTTTCCGAAAGAGCTTTATCAATAAATTCAGAAGTGACTACCTTTGACTTAGCGATTTTAGCCCATGTACCTGCTTCACCAACTACTTGAATTAAATCATCAAATCTGGTAGAAAGTTTATGATGACTTCCGGCTATTCTAGAAGAATATTCAGCTAAACGTGCCATACCACTTTTATCTAAATGAGGCAGATTTTCATTAGAACAAAATCCATGAACTATTTGTGCTAGTTTTTGAAGATTATCTGGATTAATTTCTGCATCATCTTCAAATTCTACTTTTATTTTAAATAATTTTCTAAAATCAGAGTCCATTGTTAAAAGAGTTTGATAAATATTAGCATTTCCGATTAAAATAACTTTTAAATTTAACGGAATTGGCTCTGGCTTTAAAGAAACTAAAACCATTGATGAACGTTGATCTGCAGTATTTTCGATACTTAATTCTTTTACTCTTAAAGCTTTTTTCAAAGTCTCATAACACATAGGATTAGCAAGCAAGTCTTTTGCTTGGAAAATGATGTATCCTCCATTTGCACGTTGCATAAGACCTGGCTTTAACATTGTATGATCAGTCTTCAATGAACCATAATAATTTTCATATTCAAGAGAACCAAAAATATTATGATAAGAATAATTAGAATCCATTATAACTGGTGCACCTGTCATATTTGAGTTATCAATAAATAAATTAACACGGTAATTCATACAAGGATCAGGTTTTCTTGTATTTGGACCTTGAGTAGGCATAGCAGGTTGTTTATTTTCATCTTCCAAAAATATTGGAATATTTTTTAATACATCTTGTTTAACATCATTTAAAAATTTATTAATTTTTTTATTTCTTTTATAATTTGACTTTAAAAAATTTATATGAACATTAACTGTAAGTAATGCAACATTTGATTGCCATTCAGAGATTTTTTTATCAGATTGTCTCTCTATTTCTTTGATTTGACCTATAACATTCATTATTTGTTCTTGAACAACTACTGATTTTGCTTCATATTCTTGTTTTATAGATTCATCTAATTTTTCAAATTCTTCTTCTTCAATTGCTTTTCCATCTACAATTGGCATCATATATATACCATTTTGAGCAGCTTTTACTTGAAAATTATATTTAGAAGCTTCTTGATTTAATTTTTCTAATAAAGCAGAACGTTTAACTTCAAATTCTTGTTTTATTAAAGCTTTTTCTTTTTCAAAGTCATCATTATTAAACGTTTTCTTAATGTCTTTTCTAATTTCTTGGATGAATCCATCCATAGCTTCCTTAAACTGTTTACCCTGACCTGCTGGTAATTCTACTGCAATTGGTTCATTAGGATTTTCAAAATTATAGATATAACACCAATCAGAAGGAGTTTTTCTTTTTGGAGCAATTTTATCTAAGTAGTTTTTTGTATACATTGTTTTACCAACTCCACTTGGTCCTTCCAAATATAGATTATATCCTTTAACATCTACTTGTAAACCAAATTCTAAAGCTTTAATTCCTCTACTTTGTCCAATTCCTGTACTAATTGATTCTAATTCTTCAGTTGTCTGAAATTTAAATACATTAGGGTCACAAGACATTTTTAAATCTTTATAATTTAATTCGTTTTTACTTTTCATTTGTTTCCTCCAAAATTTTTTTTTAGTATATCCAATTTAAATCTATTTTATATTAGATGTAAAAAAAAGTAAAGAAATTTATTATAAAAAATGAAAAATTTATATTAATTGAAACAATATATAATTTGCTATAAATTTTATATGGCAATTATTGCAATTAGTCGAAAAATGTCGATGAATTTTTCTTGACATATTAGTATTACTTATATATAATGAGTAATATAATCGATTGTATAAAAATTATACGAGAAAGGAGGACAATTATGACACAAATAGAAAGAGACAATATATTATTGAAAATATATGAAAATCAAGAGCAGATGAGAAAAGACCAAGAGCAGATGCGAAAAGATCAAGAAGAAATGAGAAAAGATCAGGAAGAAATGAAAAAAGAAATATCTAAGATACCACAAATGCAAGAAGAAATAAGAGATATAAGCAGAAGTGTGGCAGTTATTGAACATGTACATGGAGAAAAAATACAAATATTATTAGATGTAGTTACTGGGCATATAAAGAAATTTGAAGAAGTAGATGCTAGACTAACAAAATGTGAAAATAAAATTGAAACATGTATGTCAGAAATATTTTATTTAAAGGAAAAAGTTCAAGGATTATAGATATGCCTATTAGAACTAAAATAATTTTTTGATTTTAATAGGCTATAAATTATATTATTATTAATTTTATTTTATATCAATTATTCACAATTAATTTAATTCACAAATTTTTATTTTTAATATTTCATATATCAATTCAATATTATCTATAAATTTGCTATTAAAAAGAAAAATGAAAATTTTTGCTTTTTAACTTATTTGTATTTCCGTAAGGATTTATATTTTCCTAAATCATATAAATATTGAACACCTAGTCTAAAAAACATTAAAATATGTTGCAAAAAGTAATAATAAAATATATAATAAAAGCAATTAAAATTATGGAAGGATGTTAAAAATATGAATAAGACTAAAAGGAAAATATTTGAAACATCAATGAAACTATTTGCAGAAAAAGGATATGATGCAACAAGTATTGAAGAAATAACATCAACCGTAGGAGTTGCAAAAGGCACATTATATTATCATTTTTCAAGTAAAGAGGAAATATTTAATTTCTTGGTTGAAGAAGGTATAAAATTATTGCAAAATAGCATTGATATAAAAACTGCAAAGTTTTCTAATTATATAGATAAAGTAAAGGCAATTGTTTTGATCCAAATAAAAATAGTAGTAAAATATGAAGATCTAATTACAATATTATTAAGTCAATTTTGGGGACATGAAGAAAGACATCAAAAATGTCAAAAACACATATTAGACTATGTACATAAAATAGAAAATATTATAGAAGAAGGAATGAAACAAGGAGAAATAAAACAAGGAGATCCACGAGCAATAGCATCTGAGATATATGGATTAATATGTTCTAGTTTAGTTTATAAAGTAAGATCCAAGGAAGAGATAGATATGATGAATCTATTTAAAGAATTTGAAAATACGGTTATAGAAGGGTTGAGAGTAAAATGAGAGAACCGATTTATAAAGTAGAAAAATATGAAAATATTAAAGAAATGCTTAAAAAAACAGGAGAAAAATTTGGAGATATGCCAGCTTATAAATTTAAGACAGAGGATCCAGAAAAATTTACATATATTACTCATAAAGAATTTAGAGATGATATAAATAATTTGGGAACAGCTTTAATTAATATAGGATTAAAGGATAAGAGAATTGCAGTTATATCTGAAAATAGATATGAATGGGGAGTGGCATATTTAGCTGTTTTAGCAGGAACAGGGATTGTAGTTCCACTTGATAAAGCTCTTCCTAATAATGAAATAGAAAATCTTATATTACGTTCTGAAGTAGAAGCAATTTTATATTCAAGTAAGTATAATGAAATCATGAACAAAATAAAAGATGAGCATAATACAAAAGTAAAATACTTTATTTCTATGGATTTAGACAAAGAAGAAAATGGTATATATTCACAAAGAGAGCTGATAAAAAAGGGAAAAGAATTAATAGAAAGTGGAAATACAGATTTTTTAGATAGTAAAATTGATAATGATAAAATGAGTATAATGCTATTCACATCAGGAACAACTGCTATGTCAAAAGCAGTAATGTTATCTCATAAAAATATATGTGCTAATTTGTTTGATATAGCATCTACAATAAAAGTAGATGAAACCCATACATTTTTATCATTTTTACCATTGCATCATACATTTGAATGTACAGTAGGTTTTTTATATCCTATTTCAAAGGGATGTACAATAGCATTTTGTGAAGGAATAAGACATATTGCAGATAATATAAAAGAATTTGGTGCTACTACAATGATTTCTGTTCCTATTTTATTTGAAACAATGTATAAAAGAGTAATAAAAGGAATAGAGAAAAAAGGAAAATTAGAAACTGTAAAAAAAGGAATAAAAATAAGTCAATTTTTATTAAAGTTTGGAATTGATATTAGGAAAAAAATATTCCATGAGATACATGAAAATTTGGGAGGAAATGTAAAATTATTTGTTGCAGGAGGAGCAGCATTAGATCCAGAAACAGAAAAAGGTTTTAATGAACTTGGATTTAAATTATATCAAGGATATGGATTAACAGAAAGTTCACCAGTAATTGCATCAGAAGATGACAAATATAGAAGATTAGGTTCTATAGGAAAAGCCTTTCCAAGTTTAGATGTTAAAGTCATAGATACAAATGAGGAAGGAATAGGAGAATTAGTAGCAAAAGGACCATCAATAATGTTAGGATATTACAACAATGAAGAAGAAACAAAAGAAACAATAGATGAAGAAGGATGGCTACATACAGGAGATTTAGCAAAAATAGATAAAGATGGATATATTTTCATATCTGGTAGAAAAAAATTTATTATTGTTCTAAAAAATGGTAAAAATATATATCCAGAAGAATTAGAAGCATTAGTAAATAAAATAGAAGGTGTTAAAGAGAGTTTTGTATATGGTAAACCAGAAGATGATGGAGATTATAAAATTTGTTGTAAAATTGTGTATGATAAAGAAATAATTGAAGATTTATATAATATTACTGATGAAGAAAAAATAAAAGAAATAATTTGGAAAGAAGTAAAGAAAGTAAATAAAACAGTTCCAGCTTATAAATATATCCGCGAAATTATAGTAACAGATGAAGAATTAATAAAAACAACAACACAAAAAATAAAAAGATTTGAAGAAATAAAAACAGTGTTATAATAAAATTTTATAAAATATAAAAATGCTTTAAAGACTACGGAAGAACTTTGTAACGGTTTTGTAACATTTTTGTAACAAAAAAATAACAAAAAAATATAAAAAACCACTTGTAGTTTTTTGTTTCTTAATGTATAATTATAAAAGAAAATGTAAAAAAGCAATCATGCGTAAGATAAAAGGAGGTACATTGCAATGTCAAAATCAGGCATAGTAAATGTGAGAATGGTTATCACAGAAGAAAAAATGTTATCAAATATAGATAAAGTACAAAGATTAATTAACCCAAAAAGTAAAAAACAAATAGTACAATTAGATGATGATTCTTATTTTAAGGATTTAATTGAATCAATAAAAGCTTATCTAATAGAATATCCTAAAAAGAAGAATTTTCCACCTAGTGTTTATAAAGCAGCATATGGGCTAGTTGAATTTGCAACAAATCAATTTGAGGAAAATACAAAGAAAATAGAAGAGTTGATTAGACAAAGAGAACAAAATATAGTTGTTGCAGGTCAATTAAAAGAATTATTAGAAGTTGTAGAAAATAAACAAAAAGATTGGAAAGATAGAGTAAAAAAAGCGGAAAATGATTTCCCAGAAGATATTATTGAAACATTAACAATAGTTGGAAAAACAAAAACCGAAGATGATGAAAATTATCAAGATGCTATTAAGTTACTAAATGCTAGAATTAATAATTTAGAAACAAATTTACATATTGAAATTGATATGGAAAGAATAGAAGATAGATCAAAGGCTTTAAGTTATATCGGTATTGAAATAGCTGATGCTTTAAAATCTATTCCAACACCTATAGAAATAGCAGAAGAGAAAGTTGTAGAAGAACCTCAAACAGTACAAGTAGCTCAAGAACAACAACAGCAATATATACAAGAAACAACATTTGAAGCAAAACCAAGTTTATGGGAAAGAATTAAAAATAGTAAAATAGTTAGAGCAATAAAAGCTATTACTAGAATTAGAATTGTATTTGATTATTCAGATGCACTTCCAGAAGGTAGAGGAGAAAATAATCAATAAAATTTACAAGAGGAGTACTATAATTACTCCTCTTGTTGACTTTTATGGAAAAATATATTATAATATTAGCTAGTGATTAGTAACTTTTTAGTTGCTAAAAAATGAGATTTTATTATAAATAAATGATTTTAGTATTAAGAGATGAAAAAATGTAAATAATTATATGGATCGGATTTATTAAAAGGTTTATGCTATGTATAGGTTAAGAGAATAAAGAGCCTCATAGAAATTAAACTTTATTTAAGCAATACATAAATTGGATCAAATTAGTTTTTTTAATAAAACTAATTTTTTCGTTGTTATATTTATTAATAAAATCAAAAATAAAAAATGAAAAATGAAAGGAGATTTTATGACAGAAGAAAATTTAAAAAACAAAGGAAAGAGAAATTATGAAAAAAAAGAGAAAACTGTGAAAAATGTTACAAAGAAAAATGAAAACTCAACTAAGAATACTATGCAGAAAAGAAATACTGGAAAAGAGGTAAGAAAAAGCAGTGCAATAGCTAAAACAGTTAAAACTTCTAAACCAATATTTAAAGCCTCTAAACTAAAAATAATACCATTAGGAGGCTTACATGAAGTAGGTAAAAATATTACAGTATTTGAATATGAAAATGAGATAATTGTAGTAGATTGTGGTCTATCATTTCCAGAAGATGATATGTTGGGAATTGATTTAGTAATACCAGATATAACATATTTAGAGAGAAATGTAGATAAAATAAAAGGTTTAATAATAACACATGGGCATGAAGATCATATAGGAGGGGTACCATATTTATTAAAGAAAATAAATATACCAATATATGCTCCAAAATTGGCATGTGGATTAATTAGAAATAAATTAGAAGAGCATAAGTTACTTAGAAGTACTACTTTAAAAGAAATTAATCAAGGAGAAACTATTAGTTTAGGGAAAAACTTTAAAGTAGAAATTATTAGAAGTACACATAGTATTCCAGATTCTGTAATGCTTGCAATTACGACACCAGCAGGAGTTGTACTACATACAGGAGATTTTAAAGTGGACTATACGCCAATAGATGGAAAAATAATGGATTTCGGAAGAATTGCAGAACTTGGAAATAAAGGAATTTTGTTATTGATGTCAGATAGTACCAATAGTGAAAGAAAAGGTTTTACAATGTCTGAGAGTTCAATAGGAGAAGTATTTGATAAATTATTCTTGAATTCTAAAAAAAGAATTGTAGTTGCAACCTTTGCATCAAATGTTCATAGAGTTCAACAGATTGTAAATTCAGCAGTAAAATATCATAGAAAAATTGCTATATGTGGTAGAAGTATGATCAATATGATTGAAACTGCACGAGAATTAGGATATATTAAATGTCCAGAAAATATTTTTATTGATATTGATATGATAAATACTTATACAGATGAACAATTAATAATTCTAACTACAGGTAGTCAAGGAGAACCAATGTCAGCTTTAACGAGAATGGCAGCAGGAGACCATAGAAAAGTAAAAATAACACCAAATGATCTAGTAATTATATCTGCAACACCTATACCTGGTAATGAAAAATTTGTATCAAAGGTAATTGATGATTTAATGCAGATTGGTGCAGAGGTAGTTTATAGTTCTTTAGAGACCATACATGTATCAGGACACGCATGTCAAGAAGAACAAAAATTAATTTTAGCCCTTTCTAAACCAAAATATTTTATGCCAGTACATGGAGAATATAGGCAATTAATTGCACATAGTGAAACAGCAGAGATGATGGGAATTAATAAAGATAATATTATTATGATGTCAAATGGTAGAGTATTGGAAATAAATGAAGATGGAGCTTCAATTAATGGTTCAGTACCAAGTGGTAGAATTTTGGTTGATGGATTAGGAGTAGGAGATGTAGGAAGTATTGTTTTAAGAGATAGGCAACATTTATCACAAGATGGATTAATAGTAATTGTTTTAACTATGAATTCTCAAACTGGAGAAGTAATAGCAGGACCAGATGTCATATCAAGAGGTTTTGTTTATGTTAGGGAATCAGAAAATCTAATGGATGATGTGAAATCTGTTGTACGACATGAAATAAGGAAATGTGAAGAAAGAGGAATTACAGATTGGACAACTATTAAAACAGCTGTAAGGGAAAATCTAAGAGATTATATTTTTATGAAAACAAAAAGAAATCCAATGATTATACCTATAATAATGGAAGTATAATAAAATATAGGAATACCAAGACTTTTAGAGATTGGTATTCCTTATTTGTTACCCTTTTGTTGATAACCGCATAGGTTGTAATAGGTTTACTTAGCAATTTGATGCCAAAATATATAATTTTTTTGTTTCGTATAAGTAATAATCATAATCTATTTTATTTTCATTAAGTTGAATAAATAAAAATTCGTTTTGAGGTTTATAATATTTTCCTAATAAATGTTCTCATAACAGAAAATTAATCTAAAAACAAGAGAGTTTCGTTGATTTCATTGATTTTTCACAATTTTTATGATATAATATTGACAGATGAGAAAAGTAATGTTACAATTCTGTTACAAAACATTACAAAATTACTAAAGTTTTATTAAGTGTTTGTAATATACATTGACAAAAGATAATATATGTATTATAAATAAAAAAGAGCAAGACCAAAGTCTTACTCAATTCATTGTTTAGTTGGAGCTTGAGGTTTATCCATTGAGCAAGGTTACTTTTAAAACTTGTTGCTTATCTAATAAATTAGTAATTCTCCACATTATTACTAATAAAGAAAGGAGCCGAAGCTCCCCTTAGATAATCATTTATCTAAACCGTTGTTATGATGTTCTGCTTCAAATCGTAGAACATCTTTTTCTTTGTTCTTTTTAAATAGAAAATTAAATTTGCTATTTTTAAGAACTACTATTATAGCTAGCAGTAAAGCTAATACAATAGCGAATGACATTAACAAGATGCAAAATTCTAACATATGTAATCCTCCTTTCCCAAAGTATTATACTAACAGTTGAAAACTGTTGTCTCCACTAGCAGTTATACAACTGCTAGTTTATGCCTTGATGTCAGGAGAATTTTTGAATAAATGATTTCATATAATATACCAAATATGAGAAAGCTTGTCAATATATGTTCGACTTAAAAGCTAATTAAAAATTAGAAAAATGCTTTGTATTGCAAATTTTGACAAAATATTTAAAATAAATAATTTATAAGATAAAAAGAAAAGCTAAAGAAATGATTTTTTAAATAAAATAGATAACTTTGTCAGTAAAAATGTTTTTGAAAAATTATTTGTGTAAATAAAAAAAGAAATAGCTAGTTGATTATATTATTAAAATAATTATAATAATATTTTTTTATTTTGTTAATGTTTTTTATAAGAATTAAAAAAATATCAAAATAATAAATAGAAATAATGAATTTCTGATTATTATTGTAATTTATATTACTTTTTAGTTTTGATAGTAAGCCTTGATATTGTTCTAAAATTAATGTATAATAAGGATAATTCGTTGATAATATAGTAAGATTAGAAAAATTTAACAAAAACAATGAAAGTATTGAAAAATAAAATTTACAATAACTATGAAAAAATGGAAAGGATATCTAATATTTATACAATTTATTATGGAAGTGTAATTAATAAAATTGTAAGCTAGAAGAAGGAGAGATAAATATGGATTATAAAGATTTAGCAAATTTAATATTTCCAAGTGTAAAGGATATATCTTATTATGAAGAAAAATATCCAAAAAGAGATTTAAAGGAAGGAGCAGTTGTTAGTAGATTTGCTCCTAGTCCAACAGGTTTTGTACATATAGGAGGATTATACCAATCTTTAATTGCAAAAAAACTTGCAGATCAAACTAATGGGGTATTTTTCTTAAGAATAGAAGATACAGATCAAAAAAGAGAAGTTGAAAATGGTATAACAGATATTGTAAATTCACTAAAGGAATTTGAAATAAAACCAGATGAAGGAATGATATCTGAAAATGAAGAAAAGGGAAAATATGGACCATACAAACAATCTCTAAGAAAAGAAATTTATCAAGCATATGCGAAATTTCTAATAGAACAGGGGAAAGCATATCCATGTTTTTGTCCTCCAGAAGATGTAGAAGAAATAAGAAAAAAACAAGAAATGGCAAAAGTGAGACCAGGATATTATGGTGTATGGGCTAAATGTAGAAATAATACTGTCGAAGAGATGATTGAAAAGATAAAAAGGGGAGAGAATTATATTATCCGCTTTAAATCACCTGGCAGAGAGGATAGAAAGATCAAACATCATGATGTTATAAAAGGAAATGTTGAATTTCCAGAAAATGATCAAGATATTGTAATTATAAAAGCAGATGGACTTCCAACATATCATTTCGCACATGCAGTTGATGACCATTTAATGGGAACAACACATGTAATACGTGGAGATGAATGGTTATCATCTGTGCCATTACACTTACAGCTATTTCATGAATTAGGATTTAGAGCACCTAAATATGCTCATATTGCACCGATCATGAAAAATGATGATGGAAATAAAAGAAAGTTAAGTAAAAGAAAGGATCCGGAAGCTGCTGTTAGCTATTATGAAGAAAAAGGAATTCCAGGAGAAGCGGTTAAAGAATATTTATTAAATATAGCTAATTCGAATTTTGAAAATTGGAGGAGACAGAATAAAGATAAATCCATAAATGATTTTGAACTTCAATTAAATAAGATGAGCGTTAGTGGAGCTTTATTTGATATGACTAAATTACTAGATGTAGGAAAAGTTACAATTTCTAGGATGACAGCAGAAGAAGTTTATGAAAAGGCACTTTCTTGGGCTAAAAAATATGATGAAGAATTAGTAAATATGTTAGAAGATAAAGAATATAGTTTAAAAGTATTAGGAATTGAAAGAGGAAATAAAAAACCAAGAAAAGATATTGCAAAATGGTCAGATGTAAAAGAAAATATTGAGTATATGTATGATTCTGAATTTAATAGCAAAAAACGAGAATATCCATATCAAGTTATAAATGATAAAGAAGATATCAAAAAAATATTAAATTTGTATGTCGAAAAATATTATCAAGATAACAATGACAAACAAACATGGTTTGATAATATAAAAGAACTTGCAGGAGAGTTAGGGTATGCAAAAGAAGTTAAAGAATTTAAAGAAAATCCAGGTAAATATAAAGCACATGTAGGAGATGTTAGTACAGTTTTAAGAGTTGCTTTAACTTCTAGAACTAATACACCAGATATGTATGAAATTATGCAGATATTAGGTAAAGATAGAATAGTAAAAAGATTTGAAAAAGCAATTAATAATTAATAAATAAAAATAATAAGAAATGAATTTTATAATAGTTCTTATTATTTTTTTACTTTTTATAATTAGTTATTGACATAAATTTTTGCTTATGATTAAATAAAAATATATTATATAAGGAGGAGAAAAAATGTTAGATTTATTTATAATAATATGTTTAATAATAAGTTTATTTAAGCCAGATATATTACTTGCAAAAAAAATGAAAGAAAAAGCTAGTGATGAGCAAAAGGTAATACTTACAAAAAATTTGAGAAAGATATATGCCATATTAGTTGCATTAATTGAATCTATAGCAATTATGAGATATACTGAAATCGTAGGAGCTATTTTAACAATTATATTTGTAATATTATTCTTTGTAATATCATTACCAGCAATTAAAGAAAATTCAAAAATAGTAAAACAATTGAATGGATAAAATAGGGAGGAGCAATTATATTATGAAAGAGAAAATAAGAATTGCTTTAACATTATTTTTAATGATAGGAATTATTCTAATTTCTTGTGGAGGTGTAAATGCACATTCTGTTGACTTAGATTCAAAATCTTTAATTAGTTTTCCAATAATGATAACAAATGGAAAAGGAAATATTACAATCAAAAGTTCAGAAACTGCATATAGTCTATATTATCAAGCAGTGGAAATATCTAATACAAATTATACACAAATGGAACAAATATCTGATAATGGAAAAACAGAATTAAATTTTATAGAAACAGAAATGAGCGAATTGGATAAAACGTGTGATGATTTAAAAGCTATATATGATGAAGCATATGAAAAATATAAAAAGACTCCAGAAAATGGAACATTACAAGAAGCATTTGAAACAGCTAAAATAAATTACCAAAATAAAGTAAAAGAATATAATGATAAAGTAAAAGAATATAATAACAAAGCTAATGAAATAAATTCAAAAATAAAAGAATTAATTCCTACATATATTGAAAATAATTGGAAAGAAACAAAAGATGGAAGTTTTAGTGTTGATTTATCACAATTTTCAGGGAATAAAGCATTTGCTATTTGGGTAAAGTTAGTTAGTTCAGATGGAACAATTAGTTATGATGAAGCTACATATACTATGTCTGGAACAAAAGTAGAAGAAGCAAAGGTAAGTGGGATAACACTTGATAAGACGACTTTAGCTTTACAAGTAGGAAGTAGTTATACATTAACTGCAACGATAACTCCATCTAGTGCGATAGATAAATCTATTGTTTGGACAAGTAGTAATGAAAATATTGTAACAGTTTCTAATGGAAAAATAATGGCAAAAGCTGTTGGAACAGCAATAATTACAGCTACTACAAAAGATGGAAACTATAAAGCAACTTGCCAAGTAACAGTTTCAGAAAAAGCCAGTATACCTAGTAAGACAAAAGATACAACAGTTGCAAATGGTAAATTACCACAAACAGGATTAAATATGATAATAGTAGTTGGTATCTTGAGTATGATATTTATTTCCATAGTATTTTATAAAAATTATTGCAAATATAAAGATTTAAAATAAGAAAAAAAGGTCAAATACATTATTAATTTTGTATATGACCTTTTATTTTAAAAATATAAAAAATATGTTATAATATAGTAAATAGAAAAATGGAGAGGTAAAATGGAATATAATATAGGAGATATTGTAAGAACTAAAAAACAACACCCATGTGGAAGTAAATTATGGGAAATAACAAGAGTAGGAGTTGACTTCAAGTTAAAATGTCAAGGATGTGGGCATGTGGTAATGTTACCAAGAGAAAAAGCATTAAAAGTGATTACAAAGAAAATAGAAAATAAATAGTAAAATAAGTTTAATATTAAAATCTCTGTTAATACATAAGCAGAGATTTTTAAATAATTTTCTATTTTAATTAACAACAAACAAAATTCGACATATAATATAATATAGTATCAAGCAAGGTACTATATGGGAGGTGACTTTTATCATGGAGCCACAAGAAACCATTTATTGCTATGACAATAAAGAAGAAAAATGCACAAAAAGAAAAAATTGTTTTGGTATCGTAGCAATTATTATTTTAATAGCATTTGCAGTAGTAATAGGATTGCTTATAGGTGCAGCGATATCTGCAGCTATATTAGCAAACTTAGCAGCTATCATAGTTTTAGCTGTAATATTAGGGTTATTGCTAATATTATCAATAATTTTAATGTTATGTAATAATAGAAAAAAAGAGAAAAAATGTAAATGTTGTTGCTAAATGAAAAAAATAAAAATGAATTATTCATGCAAAAATTGCGGATAATTCATTTTTTCTTTTTATATATAGTTTTCTATGATTTCCCAAACTTCATCTTTATATATTTTTCTTTCAGAAGAGAAAGGAATTGTTGTAATATCCATAAGTGGATTTAATTGCTTTTGTAGGTTTTTAACAGTATCATTTACTTTAGTAATTGCAATTTTATCAGCCTTATTTGCTATTATTATAAAAGGTGTTTTTGATGAAATAATATAATTATACATTATTTTATCATTTTCAGTAGGATTATGCCTGATATCAATCAAGAAAATGATTAAAGATATTTCTTTACGGTTAAATAAGTATTCTTCAATAAATTTTCCAACTTGTCCTTGCTCTTTTTTAGACATCTTGCTATAACCGATATCCTGGTAAATCTACAAAATAGAAATTATTATCCATATTATAAAAATTAATTTGACGTGTTTTACCAGGTGCACTACTTGTTCTTGCTAAATTTTTTCTATTAATCATTGTATTTACAAAACTTGATTTTCCAACATTAGATTTTCCAACTAAAACAATTTCTGGTAATCCATTATTTGGATATTGTTTTGGGCTAACTGCTGATATTTCAAATTTTGGATTTTTTACTATCATAGTTTTCCACTCCAATTATTAATTTTATTTATTTTTAGATTTTATTATTTCTAATCCACCCATATATGGTCTTAAAACTTCTGGAATAATTACACTACCATCTGGTTGATAATTATTTTCCATAATAGCAATTAGCATTCTAGGTGGGGCAACAACAGTATTATTTAAAGTATGTGCGAAATAATTTCCATTTTCACCTTTAATTCTTATTCCTAATCTACGAGCTTGGGCATCTGTTAGATTAGAGCAACTTCCAACTTCAAAATATTTTTTCTGTCTAGGACTCCATGCCTCAACATCACAAGATTTTGATTTTAAATCTGCTAAATCTCCACTACAACATTCTAAAGTTCTAACTGGAATGTTCATGCTTCTAAAGAATTCTACAGTATATGACCACATTTTATTATACCATTCCCAAGATTGTTCTGGCTCACAGACTACAATCATTTCTTGCTTTTCAAATTGATGTATTCTATATACACCACGTTCTTCAATACCATGAGCACCTTTTTCTTTTCTAAAACATGGTGAATATGATGTCATTGTATATGGTAAATTTTCTTTTTTAAGTATTTGATCTTTAAATTTTCCTATCATTGAGTGTTCGCTTGTTCCTATTAAATATAAATCTTCACCTTCTATTTTATACATCATAGCATCCATTTCTTCAAAGCTCATAACACCTGTCACAACATCTGAACGAATCATAAAAGGTGGAATACAGTAAGTAAAGCCTTTATTAATCATGAAGTCTCTTGCATAAGTTAAAATAGCTGAATGAAGTCTTGCAACATCACCCATTAAATAATAAAATCCATTACCACTAACTCTTCTGCTACTTTCTAAATCTAGTCCACCAAGATTTTCCATAATTTCACTATGATGAGGAATTTCATATTCTGGAATAATAGGTTCACCAAATTTTTCATTTTCTACATTTTCACTATCATCTTTTCCAATTGGTACAGATTCATGGATAATATTAGGAATTTTCATCATTCTAATTTTTATTTCTTCTGAATATTTATTTTCTAATTTTTCATTTTCATCTAATTTAATATTAATATCATTTACTTGAAGCTTTACTTGTTCTGCTTCAGCTTTATTACCAGATTTCATTAAAGTACCGATTTGATTACTTAAATTTTTTCTCTCAGCTCTCAAATTATCTCCATTTAATTTAACTTCTCTGTTTTTAGCATCTAATTCAAGTACTTCATCAACTAATACAAGTTTATGGTCTTGAAATTTTTTCTTTATATTTTCTTTAACTATATCTGGATTTTCTCTTAAAAATTTTATATCTATCATATTTACCTCCCGGGATTTTAAGAATGTCCCTAAATCCCTATTTTGTATAATCTTTTAATAATTTATCACATAATTCAAAGCGATGTTTTTGACCAGTAATATTATCAGGTCTATTAGGAATTTCTTCTAAAAACATTTTTTCATTTCTTATCCATATTCTTGGACCTGGTGTATCATATAGTCTTTTATATATTACGAACCTTTCTTTTGTTTCCGAATCATATCCAATATTTTCTACAAAATAATAATTACCTTTAAAATGGCGGTAAACTCTACCTATTTGTACTTCTTCCATTTTCAATTTCTCCTTTCTTTATAATAGCCTAATTATACTATATTTTCTAATAATTGGCAAGAAATTGGGAAAAATAAAATAGGGGAATAGTAAAAATGATATTAGGAATTATGGAATTTATATTATATTCAGGATTAATTGTTTTGATTTCAAAATATATTTTAGTTAAAACTTTGAGAAGTTTAGCAGAAAATTTAAGTCTAAAACCTAAAACAGTAGGAAACATTACAGGATATGCTACATCTATACCAGAATTTTTAACGATTAGTGTATCAAGCATTAATGGTTTAATTAATACAGGGGTATTTAATATTTTAAGTTCAAATGTTATAAATTTTATACAATATATTACATCAATAATCATTAATAAAAATAGAAAGTCTATTGCAAATCCAGCGATAAGAGTAGATATAATATTGGTATTTATAACTATATTAATACCGATATTTATACTTTGGAAAAATATAGAGATTAATTTAGGATTAATTCCCTTATTTATAATTTTTTATACATTATTTTTATTTTTAAATAATAATGCACATAAATTGTATTTAAAAAATGAGGATAAAAAAATTCAAGATTATATAAATCAAGAAGGAAAAAAAGAGAGGGGAAATACTAGAAGGACACTATTATATGTTATAGTATTGATGCTTACAGGAATTTTACTATTTTTTATAAGTCAACTTCTAGGTGAGACATTAAATAATTTATGCAAGCAATTAAATATTCCAGAAATAATAATAGGAATTTTTCTAGGATTTATTACAAGTATTCCAGAATTAATAACATTTTTTGAGGCACAAACTCATCATAAAAAGAAAGATAATAATGATATGTTAGGAGTAGTAGAAGCAACAAATAATTTATTATCATCTAATTTGTTAAATTTATTTGTTATACAATCTTTTGGTATGATTTTGTTTAGAATATTTAATTAGAGTATAAATTAACTTATATTAGTTTTTATATATTATAATCTTTTTAAAAATTTTTGAAACCAAGAGTTTTTAGTGGTATTTAAATATTTTGATTTCAAAAATAATAAGATACCAAAAATAGCAGACAAGATAAGAAAAGAAACTAAAAAAATACAAATTTGTCTAAATTGTTCTCCTTTTGATAAAGTATAGAAATAAATAACGTAATTTGAAATCATATATATACCACCTTTTCGATTTTTACAATATTTTACATTACATATTTTACCAGACAAAAATCGACAAGTCAATATAATATATTCAAAATAATATAAAAAATACAAAATTATAAATTTTTTATATAAATAGCAATTTCTTTGATTATTTCAAGTCCACTTATAATTTGATTTTCAGGGTATTTCTCTAAACATTTTTTTGTATTTTTAATAATGTTATCATCAAGACCATATAATATATAATCTGCTGAATGTCCACTTAAATCTCTTAATTTTTTGATACTTTTGTAAACTAAATTTCCTTTACCATCTTCTACTAAACCTAAAAATTGTCCAGATACTCCAATTTTTTGAGCAAGTTGTGTTTTATTCATGTTTAATTCATTTTCACGGATAAATTTAATTCTTTTTCCTCTTTCTATTTGTTCTAGTTTTTCTGTATCAATTTTACTTATACTATTATTCATATTAATATAAAAAACCTCCTAATACTTTTTGTTCATTTTATATATAAAAAATAATAATTTTATGGAAAAATATTTTGTTCTAATATGGTATTTTATGAGAAAATATGGTATATTATGAATGTGAAAGTTAAGGAGGAATAGGATGAAAGAGGATAAACCCATGAAAATACTAATTATAGAAGATGATGTAGTTGATTGTAATAATTTTGTTAATTGTATCAAAAACAGAGATGATATAGAACTGGTTGCTATGACAGATTCTGATATTGAAGGATTAAAATATATAAAATTAAAACATCCAGAGGGAGTTGTGCTAGATATTGAATTGAATAATAGTTCATCTGGTAATACGGATTCTTTACATTTTTTATCAGATTTGAAAAAGTTAAATTTAAGATATAAACCAATTATAATAGTAACAACTCATGTTAATTCAAAAAGAACTTATGATATTTTTCATAGAGAAGGTGCGGATTTGATTTTGTATAAAGATCATCCTAATTATTCTGCTGATTATGTGTTAAATAAATTTCTTAGTTTAAGGGAATTAGAACCAAAGCAAACTGTAGAAACTTTAAAAGAAGAATTGGAAGAAAGTGAAAATAAAATATCAGAGTGCATTTATAATGAATTGGATTTAATAGGTGTAACTGCAAAATTGAAGGGGAGAAAATATATTCATGATGCTATTTTATATTTAATTCAAAATGAAAATAAAGGAGATAATGTTATTAGATATTTAACTAAAATTTATAAGAAGTCTGGTAATACAATTACAAATGGAATACAAAATGCAATTATACATGCATGGAGAGTTTCATCGATTGAGGATTTAGAGAAATATTATACAGCAAGAGTGAATTATGAAACAGGGATTCCAACTCCAATGGAGTTTATATATTATTATAGGGATAAGATAAAGAAAATGATCTAGTATATCAAATACTAGGTTTTTTTATTTTTCGACATTTTTCACCATTTTTTTCTATTAAATGAAACCATTTATTTGTAAGTGATAAATGGTATTTTTTTATTAACAACACTGGAACGAACGAAATAGGGAAGGTGGTGATAGTATGAGTTGGGAAGAGTTCTTAGAATGGTTACGTTATTGGTGGGGAGCATAAAAAATAAAGTAAAATTAGATTAAGCAAAGATAATCAATATATTAAATTGGATTGAATATATTGATTATCTTTTTCTTTTAGTATATAATAGATAGGAAAGGGAAAGGTCTATGTTATGGTTAATAATATACAATTACCAATACCACTATTTATAATTAATATTTTAAGAATATATTGTACATATTGTGTATCTATAAAAATTATAAATATGACTAAACATAATAAATATAAAGTAATAGTAACTGGTATAATTTTGTTTATTGTTTCAATTATGTATGAATTTATAAGAGTGTCAAATAATTTTTTAAATAGCACGATAGCTTTAATATTTTTATTATCTGTAGTATTTGCTATAAGTACTAAAAATAAAATAGGGTATTCATTATATATTACAGCATTTTCATTAAGTATTAACAGCATTATATATTTTATTGCAATAGTTATAAATTATATAATTAGTTTTATATTGAGAATAAATAGTAAGTATATAAGTTTGATTTTTATAGCAATTGTGTATATAACAATAGTATATTTATTTTTTAAAATAAAAAGATTTAAAAACGGATTTGCATTTTTACAAAAGAAACTAAATGATGAATATTTTGATATCTTAATTTTAAATGTAAGTATTATAATATTATTTATAAATGTAATAGTAGTATCGTTAGATTTTGAAGTAGAAACATTAAGAAATTTTGTATATACATTTATAATAATAATGATAATAATGTTTATTAATATTAAAAAATCATTAAAGTTATCTTATAAACAAAAAGTACTAGTGCAAGAATTGAATGAAACTAAAGAAGAATTAGAAAATAAAAAGAAAGAAGTTGAGGAATTAGAAGAAGAAAACCTAAACTTTAGTAAGATTAGTCATTCAATTGCACATAAGCAAAAATCATTAGAATATAAACTAAATAAATTAATTATGAAAAGTGAAATGGCATCTGAATTAGATTTAAAAAATGAAATATTTGATATAACTAAAGAGTTGAAAAATGAAACAGCAATAGAATTATCTAAAACAGATATTACAGAAATTGATGACATGTTATCTTATATGCAATCAGAATGTATTAAAAATAAAATAGATTTTCAGCTTCAATTAAATGGGAATATCCATCATATGATAAATAATTATATAGACAAAGAAAAATTAGAAATTTTATTGGCAGATCTTATAAAAAATGCAATTATTGCTATTGGATATTCTGACAATACTAATAAAAGTATCTTGGTTAGGTTAGGAATTATAGAAGGGTTGTACAGTTTATATGTGTATGATTCTGGAATTGAATTTGAGCTAGATACATTAGCTAATTTAGGAATAAAACCAAGTACAACACATGCAGACAATGGTGGTACAGGAATGGGTATGATGAATACTTTTGATACATTGAAAAAATATAATGCAAGTATTCACATACAAGAATATGGTAAGCCATCAAAAGATAATTTTACTAAAGTAATTGAAATAATATTTGATAAAAAGAACGAGTTTAAAATAATTTCTTATAGACAAAATGAAGTAGAAAAGAAGAAAGAAGAAAATAATAAAGCTTAGAAAGTAAAAGTACTTTCTGGCTTTATTATTTTAAAATGAGAAATAATGTAAAAAATGGTATTGACATTTCCAGAAAATGGTATTATTATATAAAGTATAATTATATTCTTAATTCAAAGTTTTTATTTATTAATCTTTAAATCGCTAAAAAGTCCAAAAAAAGTAGAAAAGGAAAGAAAAAATACTAAAGATAAAATAGAATATCATATTTTACTATTAAATAAATATTGACAAGCAAATAAAAATATATTAAAATGAAAAGGACGTGATTCAATGGTATATATAACATATAAAGAATATATGCAATACTTAAGACAAAAACATATGATGGAATTAAAAGAAGATGAACAAGATTATGAGTATGAAAGTGAATATGACATAGAGAAGGTAAAAGAAGTAAATAAAAAGCATGACAAAATGATGAGAAGAATTCTAAGTAAAGAAAAAGAAATGGTAAAATTCATAAATGATTTTTTGAAAATAGATAAAAAGATAAAAGAAGGAGAAATAGTACAATGTAAGAGTGATTTTATAACAAGGAATTATAAAGATAGGCAATCAGATATTATATATAAGATAAAAAACAAACCAGTTTATTTTTTAGTAGAACATCAAAGTACAGTAAGAAAAGATATGTTAGAAAGAGTATGGGAATATGTAGGACAAATAATAAGATTAGATAAGATGAATAAAAAAGAGAAATTAGAAGATAGTAAAATATATCCAATTGTAGTACCAATAGTAATATATACAGGTTATCAAAAATGGAATGAAAAGACTAATTTTGAAGAGAAGCAATATAATGCAAAAGAGTATGAGGAATATAGGATAAAGTTAAAATATAATTTAGTAGCAGTACAAGATTATACATTTAAAGAGTTAAAAGAAAAAGAAAGTGTATTTGGAATAGCGATGATAATAGAGAAATGTAAGACAGCAGAGGAGATGGAAAGAGAGATAAGTAAAATATTAGATGGAATAACAAATGTTGAAGAGATAGAATTAATAGAAGAGATAATTGAATATGTAGTAGAGCCAATGATAGGGAAGAAAAAAGCAGAAGAAATGTTAGAAAAATTAGATAGGAAGGAGGAAGAGAAGATGAGTCCATTTGGTGTTAAGATAGATTTTGGACACGAAAGCGTAGAAATGTTATAATAGTTTTATACGCTTAGGAAGGAGTGTTC